>NZ_BAAAMR010000028.1:0-95031 GCF_039529375.1 Actinomadura napierensis | reverse complement strand
GAAGCGACGCCGAAGGCGCCCTTGACTTTGGAGGGGCGGCCCCGTACGCAGCGCCGCCCCCACCGCCCCTTTAACCCCATGCACGATGGGCCATGGGCCCGATCCGCCGTGCGCCAGGAAATCAGACGCCCACCCGCTCTGGAAGCAGAGCAAGAAGTTGCGCGGCATGCCCAGGCAATTCGTTCTCCGCGAGACCAGTGATCAGGTCTCTCAGCGGTACAGGCTGATCGACCAGAAGCGTGTTGTTGGAAACGAGCAAGGTAGGCACCGGCGTGTCCAGTTCGCTTTCGCTCAGCATCGGCCCAGCGAGTGCACAGAGGGCTTCCCCTTGCAGACGGGCGCGATCGCGGAGCCCTGCGTTGCCACCGGCGAGGGCGATGGCGCGGTCGATCGTCCAGTTGTCCTGGGCTATGCGGTTGTCATACGTCGGGTTCGCCCCCGCAGCGACGGCGGCAATGGCGGCGATGGTGGTGGCGTTGACGATCGTGACGTGCGCCAGGATCTGATCGGCGTTCCATTCCCCAGACGGCGGGACGGCGTCGGGCGCGGTGTCGGCCACAGTGGCAGCGGCGTCCAGCAGCGACCGATAGGCGTCCCGAAGCGGCGTGGTATCCATCTTCTTCTTTCTGCAGTCGTACACGGACCGCCAAGTGAAGGCGCTGAGCGAGGGCACCAGACGAAGGCACCAGACGAAGACGCGAGGAAACCCGACGATCAGGTGTGCGCGGGAGACATCTCCCAGGGCGCCTGCGGGAGGACCTCGCCGGTCTCCAGCAGCGACTTGAGGTTCGCCACCACGGCCGGCCAACCGCTCGAGATGCCATTGAGCATCTCCTGGTTGGGCAGGTTCTCATGGGTCACGGTGAGGCGGACGATGTCCTGGTGGGGCTCGACGAGGAACGTCACGACCGACGGTTCCCTCGTCCCCTCGACCTCCGGGGCGTCCTCGAAGGTGATGACCAGCCGCGTCGGAGGCTCCGTCTCGAGCACCCGGCCGACGACGTCGACGACGCCTGATCCGTCCGCGCGCCGGTGTTCCCAAGTCGAGCCCTGCTGCCAGTCCGAGACGTTCGCGTGGCCCCAGTAGCGCGCCGTCAGGTCCGCGTCCGTCAGGGCCCGCCACACCTGCTCCGCGCTCGCATGGATGTAGGTGACGTAGACGTAGCTCGGTACAGAACTGGTTGTGTCGGTCATGGCGTACTCCTCTGCCCGGTTCTTGATGGCACTGAGCGCTTGCAGGCGCGGCTTGTCGAACTCCGAGATCCAGCGCTCCTCGATCTCGTGGATCGGCGCGGGATTGAGGTAGTGCAGCCGTTCCCGTCCGCGCCGCACGACGGTCACGAGCTCGGCCCGCACGAGGACGTCCAGATGCTGCGTCGCCGACTGGCGCGCCATGTCCAGGCGGTCGCACAGCTCCCTCAGCGTCTGGCCGTTCTGCTCGCGCAGCCGGTCGAGCAGGAGCCGCCGGGTGGGATCGGCGAGCGCCCTGAAGGCCGCGTCCATCGCTTCGAAGCTCACACGACCCATTATGCAGGTAAATGCCTGCCTATTGTCAAACACGGCATCCACCTGGCACTTCAGGACGAGTTGAGGCCGCGCCGGGGCCTCGAGAACTACTCCCCGGCCCTCGTGATGGCGCGGACGGCGGGGCGGAGGATCTCGGCGATGCGGTCCGGGTCGGCGTCGGCCAGGTGGTCGAGCTTGATGAGATGGCGGCCCATGACGACCCCGATGAGCGCGGCGGTGACCACGGCGGCCCGCAGGTCGCCCTCGTCGTCGGGGATGGCCTCGCCGATCCGGTCCTTGTAGGTGCGGGAGGCGGACCGGAATTCGCGGGCGGCCTCCGGATGGGTGAGCATCGACCGCAGCAGGGCCAGCGACTCGACCGGCTCCTCGACCAGCGACTCGCGCAGGTGCGCGAGGAGTTGCTCGGCGATATCGCCGGCAGTGCCACCGGGCATCGGCGGCGCACCTGGCTCGATCGCCCGCGCGAAGAGCTTCTCCTTGCTGCCGAAGTAGTGCATGACCAGGCCAGGGTCCACCTGCGCGGCGGAGGCGACCGCACGGATGGTGGTCCGGTCGTAGCCGGATTCGGCGAACAGCCTGCGGGCCTGCCCGAGGATCCGGGCCTCGGTGCGGCGCCGCTGCTCCGCTCGGGACGTGGGCGCCGCCGGATCGCTCATCCGATCATTCTACGGACGTTGACCGGGACGGCCGGTTCGTTCTACGTTCGTTGAATGACTCATAGAACAGATGTTGAACGAACCGACGGACGGAAGGACCCGCTGGAGGTGCTGGAGCTGCGGCGGAGGCTGTTGATCGCCCGCGACATGGAAGGGTTCGCGGATCTGTTCACGGACGACGCAGTGATCGAGGTGCCGTTCGCGGGCGGCGGGATGCCCACCCGGCTGGCTGGCCGGGACGCGATCCGGGAGTTCTCCGTCCGCTCCGGATCCCTGCCGGTGGAGATCTCCGACCTGCACGTCCGCCACTTCCACCGGACCACCGATCCCGAGGTCGTGATCGTGGAACTCACGACGGTCGGGCGCATCGTCGCCACCGGCGAGCGGTTCGAGGTGCCGTGCATCCAGGTCTTCCGGATCAAGGACGGCCGGATCGCGCTGTTCCGCGACTACGTCGACACCGGCCTCCTTCCGGACCTGACCCCAACCGAGGACCGCCGCCCCGCGTCGTAACCACCCCCCGCACCCCCCGCACACCACAGCCCCCGCACACCACACCCATCACACCCACCCCGCGCACCACACACCACACCCACCGCAGGCACGTGAAAGCGAGCCACGCCTCAGGTCAGGAGGGCGGCCACCGCGTCGACGACGAGCCGCCGGCGCCGGGCCGGCGAGTCGTCCTCCATGAGCGCCACGAACTCGGGCATGCTCCCGCTCCACAGGCTGGACAGGTGGATGACGAGGCCGAGGAGTTCGGGGGCGGAGAAGCGGTCGGGAAGGGTGCCGTCGGCCTGGGCGGCGGCGATGGCCTGGACCTTCGCGGTGTTGCTGGCCAGGACGGCGGGTAGAAGGTCGGACGAACCGGCGCGTTCCAGGCGGTACCAGGTCGCGATGCGCTGCACCCAGGGGCGCTTCCGGTAGGAGTCGTAGAGGCGGCCCGCGTACTCGGGGAGGTTCGCGGCGTCGATGGGGACGTCGTCGAGCGTCTCTTGGACCATGGCGTCGAAGACGGCGTCGAACAGGCCGTCCTTGCTGCCGAAGTAGTGGTAGATCTGCGCCTTGTTGCTGCGGGCGGCGGCCGCTATCCGGTCGACGCGGGCTCCGGCGATGCCGTGCGCGGCGAACTCCTGCCGTGCCGCGTCCAGCAGCCGTCGCCGCGTGGCGTCCGCGTCCCGTGCCATGTACCGCACCCTATCAACTAACCGTTCAGTTGACATCCGCGCCGACCTGAGGTTCCCTTGAACTAATCAACCAGTTAGTTAGTAGGAGTCGATCATGTCCACCGCACCCACCCTCTCCTTCCTGATCACCGGAGCCTCTCGCGGTCTCGGCCGCGAGATCACCCAGGTCGCGCTTGAGGGCGGCCACCGGGTCGTCGCCGGGGTCCGCACCCCCTCCGCGCTGGACGACCTCGTCGCCGAGCACGGCGACCGGCTCGCGGTCGTGCCGCTCGACGTGACCGACGGGCAGGCCGCCGAGGCCGCCGTGCGGACGGCGGTGTCGCGGTTCGGCCGGCTGGACGTGCTGGTCAACAACGCCGGTTACGCCAACGTCGCCGCGATCGAGGACACCGACTTCGACGACTTCCGCGCCCAGGTCGACACCAACCTTTTCGGGATGGTGCGGATGACACAGGCGGCGCTGCCGGTGATGCGCGAGCAGCGGGCCGGACGGATCGTCCAGATCTCCTCGGTGGGCGGCCGGCTCGCCACCCCGGGGCTGGCGGCCTACCAGTCCGCGAAGTGGGCCGTCGGCGGGTTCTCCTCGGTGCTCGCCGCCGAGGTCGCGCCGCTGGGCATCAAGGTGACCGTGTTGGAGCCCGGGGGGATGCGCACCGATTGGGCGGGATCGTCCATGCGCATCGACCCGGTGCGTCCCGAATACGCCGAGACCGTCGGAGCGATGGCGGCCCGGCACGGCGACGGCAGCGTCACGTCGGCCAGCGATCCCGCCAAGGTCGCCCGGCTCGTGCTCGACGTCGTCGCGCTGGACGACCCGCCGCTGCGCCTGCTCGCCGGCGTGGACGCCTACACCTACGCGACCGCGGCGGGGCGCGCCCTGCTCGCCGAGGACGAGCGGTGGCGCGGGCTCAGCGAGTCGACGACCGCGGACGAGGCGACCGCCGCCCACCTCGACCCGCTAGGACGCAGCTGATCGACGGCGCTCAGCAGGCATAGCTGATCCGCCCGAACACGGCTGATCCGCTGGTCCGCTGGTCCGCGGCTGATCGGCGGCTCAGCGGGCGCGGCGTTCCTCGTCCTCCAGGAGCGGGCCGAGCCGGAACGGGACCTGCTCGGTGAGGACGATCGAGGTCGTGCTGCGGCGGACGCCGGGGCAGGCCAGGATCGAGTCGATCACCTCGTGCAACTGCTTGCCGTTCGGCGCGACCGCGCGCACCAGCAGGTCGCCCTGGCCGGTGATGCCGAGGACCTCCAGCACGCGCGGGATGGCGGCGAGCGCCTGGGCGGCCTCCCGGAGCCGGCCCTGCGCGACCTCCAGGGTGACGAACGCGGTGAGCTCGAAGCCCAGCGCGCCGAGATCGACCTCCCGGCCGCGGTGCCCGATGACGCCGTCCCGTTCCAGCCGTTCGACGCGGGCGTGCGCGGTGTTGCGGGCGATGCCGAGCTTGGCGGCCAGCTCGGTGATGCCGATGCGGGGCTGGTCGACCAGCCGGCGCAGGATCTGGATGTCGAGGAGTGCGACACGCGTCACAACGCTCACCTCCGGCGGGTAACCCGGTTCTGACTTGAGCAATCCGCTCAATTATGGCGCTGCCATCTTGCACCTCGCTCAGTACAACGTGCTGAATGTGGCTGAACAGCCCGACCGCCGGGAGAGGGGCACGCACCATGACCAGTACCTCGACGTCCGCGCTCCGCGACCGCCTGGAGCTGGAGCGGGGCCGGATCGCGCTGGGCGGCATCCAGGCGCTGGTCCGGCTGCTGCTCGACCAGCGGCGCGCGGACGCCCGGCGCGGCTGGACGACCGCCGGGTTCGTGTCCGGCTACCGGGGATCGCCGCTCGGCGGGCTCGACCAGCAGCTGATGCGCGAGGCGAAGCTCCTGGACGGCCACGACATCCGGTTCATCCCGGGCGTGAACGAGGAGCTGGCGGCCACGGCGGTGTACGGGTCGCAGCTGGTCGACCACCTGCCGGACCCGCGCTACCAGGGCGTCTTCGGCCTCTGGTACGGCAAGGCCCCCGGCGTGGACCGCTCGCTGGACGCGTTCAAGCACGCGAACTGGCTCGGCACGTCCGAGCGCGGTGGGGTGCTCGCGGTGGTGGGCGACGACCCGTCCTGCAAATCCTCGACGCTGCCGTCGGCGACGGAGGGCGCGCTCGCCGAGGCGTTCATGCCGGTGCTGGCGCCGGGGTCGATCACCGATGTGCTGCGGCTCGGCCGGCACGGGTTCGAGATGTCGCGGTTCAGCGGTGCGTGGACGGGGTTCAAGCTCGTCACGGACGTCGCCGACTCGCTGGAAGTCGTGGAGGTCGCTCCCGTCCCGGACCCGATCGTCCCCGAACTGGAGTGGCGCGGCCGCCCCTGGAAGCCGACCCGGCGCCCCGGCGTCGACCTGAAGGACACGACCTCGCTCGAAGCGGAAGTCCTGCACGGGCGGCTGCGCGCCGCGACGGCGTACGCGTCGGCGAACGGCCTCGACGTCATCGAAGGCGCGACCGGGGAAGCGGCCATCGGCCTCGTCGCGTCCGGGCGCACCTACCTTGAGCTGCGCGAAGCCCTCGACCGGCTCGGCCTGGACGACGAGGCGCTCGCCCGGCGCGGCGTCCGGCTGCTCAAGCTCGCCCTGATCCACCCGCTCGACCCGGCGCGGCTCCGCGAGTTCGCCGCCGGCCTCCGCGAGATCGTCGTTGTGGAGGAGAAGCGCGCGTTCGTCGAGACGCAGATCCGCGACCTGCTGTACGACGCGCCGCAGCGGCCCGCCGTGCTCGGCAAGAACGGCCCGGACGGCGCGCCGCTCGTCCCCGCCGACGGCGGCCTCACCGCCGACCGGATCGTCAAGGCGATCGCCCGGCTCCTCGCGGACCGCGTCGGCGAGGAGCACGTCGACCTGCGCGACCCCGCGCTGCGCCCCCGCAAGCCCGCGATCAACCTCCTCGCGCCCGCCCGCACCCCGTACTTCTGCTCCGGCTGCCCGCACAACCGGTCGACGGTCGTCCCGGACGGGTCAATGGCGGCGAGCGGCATCGGCTGCCATGTCATGACCGTCTTCCAGGACCGCAGCATCGGCACCTCCCAGATGGGCGGCGAGGGCGCGATGTGGGTCGGCGCGGCGCCGTTCACCGGCACCGAGCACATGTTCCAGAACCTCGGCGACGGGACGTTCTTCCACTCCGGCAGCCTCGCGATCCGGCAGGCGGTCGCCGCCGGCACGAACATCACCTTCAAGCTGCTCTACAACGCGGCCGTCGCGATGACCGGCGGGCAGGACGCCGACGGCGGCACCGACCCCGCGTCCATCACCCGGATGCTGCACGCCGAGGGCGTCGCGAAGATCGTCGTCGTGGCGGACGACCCGTCCCGCTACCCGCGCCGGACGGACTGGGCGCCGGGCGTCCGGATCCGGCACCGCGACGACCTCGACGCCGTCCAGCGCGAACTGCGCGAGATCCCCGGCGTGACCGTCCTGCTCTATGACCAGGCATGCGCGGCCGAGACCCGGCGCAAGCGCAAGCGCGGCCTCGTCCCCGATCCGCAGACCCGCGTAATGATCAACGAGGCGGTCTGCGAGGGCTGCGGCGACTGCGGCACCAAGTCCAACTGCCTCAGCGTCGAGCCGGTCGAGACCGAGTTCGGCCGCAAGACGCAGATCAACCAGACGTCCTGCAACAAGGACTACTCCTGCGTGGACGGCGACTGCCCGTCGTTCGTCACCGTGATCCCCGGCGAGAAGAAGGCCGCGCCGTCACTGCCGAAGATCGGCGATCTGGAGGAGCCCGCGACTCGGCCGGACGCGGCGGACGTCCTGCTGGTCGGCATCGGCGGCACCGGCGTCGTCACCGTCAACCAGGTCCTCGCCACCGCCGCGCTGCTGGACGGCCGGCACGCCCGCGCGCTCGACCAGACCGGGCTCAGCCAGAAGGCCGGCGCGGTCGTCTCGCACCTGCGGATCGGTGACGCCCCGGCCGAGCGCCCCGGCATGATCGGGGACGGCGGCGCCGACGCCTACCTGGCCTTCGACGCGCTCGCCGCCACGTCCGAGCCCAACCTGCGCCGCTGCGCGCCCGGCCGCACCGCCGCCGTCGTGTCCACCAGCGAGGTCCCGACCGGCCGGATGATCACCGACGTGACCGCCTCGCTGCCGCCGAGCGCGTCGCTCGTCCGGCAGATCGCCGCCCGCACCGACGGCGCCCGGCTCGTCGCACTCGACGCCCTTGACCTGGCCGAACGCTGGTTCGGCAGCACGACCACCGCGAACTTCGTCGTCGTCGGCGCCGCCTACCAGTCCGGGCTGCTGCCGCTGTCGGCCCGCGCGGTCGAGGAGGCGCTCGCACTCAACGGCGTCCAGGTCGAGGCGAACGTGCAGGCGTTCCGGGCGGGCCGGCGGCTCGTCCTGGAGCCCGGCTGGGCCGAGCCGCCCGCGACCACGCCCGTCCAGCGGCCCCTCACCACGGACGCGCCCGCCGCGATGAACCTCGTCGACGCCTCAGGCGCGGACGACGAACTGGCCCGCGTGCTGCGGATCCGCGTCCCCGACCTCGCCGCCTACCAGGACCTCGCGCTCGCCAAGCGGTACCTGGACACGGTCCTGCGGGTCGCCGCCGCCGAACGGGACGCCGTCGCGTCCGGCCAGCGCCTCGCCGTCGCGGTCGCCCGCCACCTGCACAAGCTGATGGCCTACAAGGACGAGTACGAGGTCGCGCGCCTGCACCTCGACCCGGCGCTCATCCGCCAGGTCGAGGAGCAGTTCGGCGCGGGCGCCACCGTCCGGTACATGCTGCACCCGCCGCTGCTGCGCGCCATCGGCGTCGACCGCAAGATCGCACTCGGCCGGACGGCCCGCCCCGCCTTCCACGCCCTGCGCGCGATGCGCCGCCTGCGCGGGACCCCGTTCGACCCGTTCGGCGCCACCGCGCAGCGCCGCACCGAACGCCGCCTGGTCACCGAGTACCTCACGGTCGTGGACGAACTGGTCACCGGCCTCGACAAGGACAACCACGCCCTCGCCGTCGAGATCGCCGAGCTGCCCGACATGATCCGCGGCTACGAGCACGTCAAGACGGCCAACATCACCCGCTACCACGACGAACTGCGCAACCTCCTCGCCACCTGGCGCGCGGAGCAGCCGCTCGCCGTGCGCGGCTAGAGACCGACCGGCCGCGGCCCGCACCCCAACGACGTGGTGCGGACCGCGGCCGGTTCCCTCCCCCACGGCCGTCGAACCGCTGCGCGGGCGGGCGGCGTACTCCTCGACATGGAGCGGCCGGTGCCGCTCGACCGGGAGGACGCATGGCTGCCGAGTCGGCGGGGAGCGAATGGCGCGCCATCCTGCCGCGGAGGCGGCGCCGGTCCTCGTTCCTCTGGCTAACCTTCGCCGGTGTCGTGGCGACGATCGCCGCCGCCGGCACACTCGTCCTCGGGCTCGGCGACACGCTCACCGGCCCGGATCGCACGCGCGGCCGGCTCCTCCCCCTCCAGGCCGCCTCGCCCACCGCCTCCACGACGACGCATCCCACGCTCCGCACGGAGGCGGCCCCCGACCCGGTGCCGTCCGACCCGGTGCCGTCCGTGCCGCTCCGCCAGGCGCTGCTCCGGCTGCGGTTCGCGGTGGGTCAGGGCGTCGCCGCCGGGGACGTCCGCGCGGACGTGGGAATCGACCTCACCAACGTCATCCAGGGCATGCTCGCCCACCCGCACCCCGACGCCGACGTCCCCGCCCTCCAGCACAAGATCGGCACTCGGACCCGCGAAGGCGCGATCACCGCCCCCCGCGCGGCCGAACTCCGCCGCATCCTCGCCCGCACCGCCCCACCCTGACGGTCGCTCCGCGAGGACGCGGCGTCGGCTCAGCGCTCTTCGCGGTACAGCACGTGCGCGCGCTCGACCGGGTCGTACTTGCGCAGAACCAGCCGGTCAGGGTCGTTCCGGCGGTTCTTGCGGGTCACATAGGTGTGGCCGCTCCCCGCGGTCGACCGCAGCTTCACCACCGGCCGGACATCGTTTCGTGCCATCGTGAACCCCCTTCGTGGAAATCGACATCGATAACCGTTTCCTCCGGAGGATTAATCCCCAAGGTCACAGCCGGCCGCGAATCGCCAGAGCCAGCTCGTCCCGCCGGGCCTCGCTGAGATCGTCCTCCGGCGGACGTCCAAGAAGCGCGAACACCCGGGGTCCGCGCAGGTCGGCGGGCAGATCCTCCATGCGCGGGACGAGGTGGAAGTGGACGTGCGCGAACCCCTCGGCCTCGGCGAACTGCGCGACGTAGGTCTTGCGGCAGCCCGTGACGGCGTGCAGCGCCCGCGAGAGCTTCACCTGCCAGGTCCCCAGCGCGGCGGCCTCCGCGTCGGTCAACTCGGCGATGGCCGTGACGTGCCTGCGGGGCGCGAGCACGAGCCACCCGGGCGTACCGGTGCCGAACGCGTGCGACACCCGCCAATGCTCATCGAACGCGACGGCCTCGCGGGGCGGGAGCGAATCCATGCGGGAGTTGTGGTCGCAGACCATGCATCCGGCGTGGGGCACCATGCCAGCGATACTAGGGAGCCCGTCTTGTGGACGATCGGTCGGCCGGGGCGGGGTCATAAACTCGGTTTGTGGACGGGGGGTCGTTGAACGAGCTGAGCCAGGAGGACTTCGCGTCCCTGTTGGCCTTCCGGACGGGGCTGCGCCGCTACCTGCGGTGGAGCGAGACGCGCGTGCGGGAGGCGGGGCTGACGCCCGCGCAGCATCAGCTGCTGCTGGCGGTCAAGGGGCACGGACCGCGGGAGGCGCCGACGGTGGGCGAGCTGGCCGGGTACCTGCTGCTGCGGCACCACAGCACGGTGGAGCTGATCGACCGGGCGGAGCGGGCGGGCCTGGTGCGGCGCGGACGCGATCCCGAGGACAACCGGGTGATCCGGGTGTCGCTGACGTCCGAGGCCGACCGCGTGCTGGCGGAGCTGACGCGGCTGCACCTGGCGGAGCTGCGCAGTCTCGCGCCGATCCTGGACCGGCTGAGCGCCGAGCTGAAGCATCTGGAGGGCCCGCAGGCCGGGTAGCGCCCCGGCTACCGCGAGACGAGGGCGGCGATCACGCCGATCGCGACCATCCCGACGAGCAGCAGCGCCGTCATCAGCCAGCACGTCCACCGGCTCGGTTCCACGCGCTCGCGGCCGGGCGGCGTCTCGGCCTCCGTCAGCCGGTTGAACATCGTGAACAGCGCGGCGAGCTCGTGATCGTCCTTGCAGAGGCCCATCTCGATGACCGCGAGGACGCGGCTCTCGTGCAATGGCAGGCTCATCGGCCCCTCCAGCCACTCCGCTCGTTCACCCCGGGCTCCGCTTCGCGTCCACGGCGTGTCCCCCTTATGTAACCGGAACGGCCAAGATCTATCGCCTCGCGATAGGCCGGTTGCGGCATCGCGCGGCCAGCCGCCGCCGGGGAGCGCGTCGCCGGGGAAGCCGCGCACGGGATGGATCGAGCCGGAGTGGGCTGACACAGCACGATGGGCGTCCCGTCCGGACCGGAACGCCCATCATGTGTTGGGGCGGGGGACGAACCGGGCCGCAGGCGGTCCGGGTCAAGGCTTCGTCCGTACCCTCGTCTCGCCGATGTCAAGGGGTCAGCGAGATGGCTGTGTCAAGCAGGGGGTTAGGTGCGGGCGACCACTTCCTTCTCGGTGTCGGGGACGGGGGCGACAGGGCGGTGGCGGCGCGGGGTCATGCCGAGGGCGGCGATCGCGGCGATGACCATGAACGCGCCGACCACCAGCCAGGTGTGCACGTAGGCGCGGTGGGCGCCCGCGTAGCCGTGGGGGGTGCCGAGGACGGCGACGGTGAGGCTGACGCCGAGGACGGTGCCGATCTGCCGGCTCATGTTGACGACGGCGCTGCCCGTCGCGAACCGGTGGTCGGGGAGGTCCGCGGCGGCGGCCGACAGGATGGTGGGGAGGGCGAGGCCGACGCCGGTGCCGCCGACGAGCCAGCCGGGGAGCAGTTCGGAGGCGTAGGCGGGCTCCGCGCCGAGGCTGTTCGCGATCATGACGACGCCGAACGCGCAGAGCATGCAGCCGACGGCGGTGATCAGGCCGACCGGGACGCGGCGCGCGGCCATCTTCCCGGCGATCAGCGCCATGACCGGGACCATCAGCGGCCCGGGGGCGACACCGAGGCCGGTGCGCACCGGGGAGTAGTGCCAGACCTGCTGCATCCACAGCACGCCGAGCAGCAGGTACGCGGCGAAGGCGACGGTGAACAGCAGGATCGCGGCGTTCGACCAGGCGAAGGTGCGGACGCCCAGCAGCGCCGGCTCGATCACGGGCGCGGGGTGCCGGCGGGAGCGGGCCCAGAAGAAGCAGAGGGCGATCAGCGCCGCGCCCACCACGATCGCGGTGCGCTGCCCCGGCCAGTCGTTGATCTTCACCAGGCCGAGCGCGAGCAGCGCGATCGCGCCGGTCAGCACGGCGGCGCCGGGCAGGTCGGGGACGCGGGCCGCCGCGCCGTCCCGGCTGTCGGGCACGAACCGCAGCGCCAGGGCGATCGCGAGCAGGCCGATCGGGACGTTCACCTCGAACACCCAGCGCCAGGACGAGTCGACCAGCACCCCGCCGACGGCCGGCCCGGCGGCGGCGGCGAGCGCGGACGCGGCGGACCAGATCCGCACCGCGCCGGCGCGGCGTCCGGGCGGGAAGGCCGCCAGCAGCAGGCCGAGGCTGGTCGGGATGAGCGCCGCGGCGCCGGCGGCCTGGAGGACGCGGAAGCCGACCAGCCACCACAGCGACGGGGCCGCGGCGCAGGCCTGGGACGCGAGGGTGAACACGGTGAGGCCGAGGACGAGCCCGCCCTTGCGGCCGTAGCGGTCGGCGAGCCTGCCGAGCGGGACGAGCAGCGCCGCGAACACGATCGCGTAGCCGTTCAGCACCCAGGACAGGTCGGCCATGGACGTTCCGGCGAAGTCCCGGCCGATGTCGTCGAAGGCCACGTTGACGATGAACAGGTCGAGGCCCGCCATGAAGGAGGCGACGGAGAGCACCGCGAGCAGCAGCCCCGGGCGCACCTGACTTTGTTTCACCATAGTCAGGGACGCTAACCCCGCCGCCTGACTTTGGTCAAGCGAAGTCAGCAGGTTTATAGTGGGCGGCGTGACGATCACGCTTGAGGGGCATTTCGCCGACCGCGACACCTGGTCGATGCAGAACTGCCCGGTCGCGAGGACGCTCGCCGCGCTCGGCCCGCCGTCGGCGGTGCTGGTGCTCAGCGAGGCGTACTTCGGGACGAACCGGTTCGGCGACTTCGTGAAGAACCTCGAGATGACCGAGTCGGCCGTCACCGCGCGCCTGCGCCATCTGGTGAAGGCCGGGCTGCTCGTCCGCGAGCCCTACCAGGAGCCCGGCCAGCGCACCCGCTACGAGTACCACCTGACCAAGATGGGCCTCGACCTCGCGCCCACCCTCGTCAGCCTCATGGAGTGGGGCGAGACGTACCTGCCGGGCGACGAGGGCCGGCAGGTCGCGCTCCGGCACGCCGGCTGCGACGAGGCCGTGACCGCGCAGGTCCGCTGCTCCGCCGGCCACGACGTCGCCGTCGACGAGATCGTGATGGGTTCGCCGTCGGACCCGCCCGGCGGCGAACCCGCCTACCGCTCCCCGCCCGGATGAGGCGGGCCGAGCGGAGGCATCAGTTCTCCGCCCGGGCGGGTGTGGGCCAGGGCCGCGGGCCCGGCTCGGACGGGGCACGGGACGACCCCGCGCCGGCGATCCGCAGCGCGTGCTCCACCAGCGCCACCAGCACCTGCTTCGCCGACCCGTTGCGCCGCGCGTCGCACAGCAGCACGGGCACGTGCGGCTCGATGTCCAGGGCCGAGCGGATCTCCGGCGGCTCGTAGCGGTCGGCCTCGTCGAAGCAGTTCACCGCCACGACGAACGGCGTGCCCTTCTGCTCGAAGTAGTCGATGGAGGCGAAGCTCGCCATCAGCCGCCGCGTGTCGGCCAGGACGACCGCGCCGAGCGCGCCGCGCGACAGCTCGTTCCACATGAACCAGAACCGCTCCTGCCCGGGCGTGCCGAACAGGTAGATCGCGACGCCGTCGCGCAGCGTGATGCGGCCGAAGTCCATCGCCACCGTGGTGGTGGTCTTGGCGGCGACGCCGTCCAGGTCGTCGACGGCGGCGCCCGCGTCGGTCAGCGCCTCCTCGGTCCGCAGCGGGCGGATCTCGCTGACGGCGCCGACCAGGGTCGTCTTGCCGACCCCGAACCCGCCGGCGACCAGGATCTTCAACGCGACGCGGGGCCCGTCGTCCCGCTCGTCGTGCTCGGCGGCGTCGTCGAGCGGGCCGGGCGGGGGCGGGGGATCAGAGCGCGCGGAGTTCATCGAGCACCCTCCTGAGCAGGTTCGGGTCGTTGTGCGGCTGGACGGACGGGGTGGCGGGGGCCCAGCGCTGCACGCTCACCAGACCCGAGTCGACCAGGTCGCCGGCCAGCACCCGGATCACGCCGAACGGCAGGTCCAGGTCGGAGGCCAGGTCGGCCAGGGCGTGCGGGCGGCGGCACAGCGCGAGCAGCCGCCGCTGGTGCCGCGACAGCCGGCCGGGCTCGGCGGGCGGGCGGCCGGTCGCGACGAGGATCGCCACGATGTCGAGCGGCTCGCCGCGCGGCCGGGTCCGGCCGCCGGTCACCGCGTAGGGGCGGACGATGGGGCCGGCGGCGGCGTCGATCCACCGCTCCCGCCCGGGCACGCCGGAACCGCCCTGCACACCGGGCGCGCCCGGACCGCCGGAAGCGACCGGACCGCCGGAAGCGACCGGGTAACCGAAGCTGTCGGAGACCCCGGGGTCGCCGGGGAAGCCTGGACCGGCGGCGGGGGCACCGGGCCCGCGGGGGCCCGGGGGTCCGCCGGTCCCGGGGGTGCCGGGACCGGCGGGTCCCCGGGGGGCGCCGGGTGCGCTGGGGGTCATGGCGGCTCACCCGGATCCGGGCCCCGGGCCCGGCTGTCTCAGGCCGGTGGACAGCTGCTTGCCGACCCGTTTGACCAGCATCGTCATCTCGTAGGCGACCAGTCCCGCGTTCGCCCCGACCTCGCTGAGCAGCGCCAGGCAGCTGTTGGCGCCGGCCGGGACGACGAAGAACAGCCCCTTGTCCATCTCGACCATCGTCTGCCGGACCTCGCCGGAGTCCAGCTGCGGCCGGGCGCCGATCGCCAGGCTGTGGAACCCGGCGGCGAGCGCCGCGAGGTACTCCGAGTCCTCCCGGGCAACGCCCCGGGACATGCCCATGACCAGGCCGTCCCGCGACAGCACGACGACCTTGCGGACCTGCGGGACCCGGTCGACGAGATCGTCGAGCAGCCAGTTCAGCTCGTTGGTGACTCCCTGCCGGCTCATGCCTGCTCCCTGCTGTCGGGTCCCTCGTCCTCGTCCCGGCCGCGCAGCCACCCCGACTGGAGGGCGGCGAACAGGTCGCGGGACGCCTCCGCCGACCGCTCCTCCCAGGCGACGAGCGCGTCGTCGGGGTAGGGCGTCGCCGTTCGCGGCGTCGCCTGCGGGTCGGTGTCGCGCAGTTGCGGCGCCAGGTTTCCGCCGCGGACGCGGCGCGGCAGCGGAGCCCGCCCGCCGCCCGCGGGCACCTCGCCGAACGAGGCGGGCGCCTCGTACGCCTGCGTCCCGACGGGGTGCGATCCGTAGCCCGGTCCGGGCGAGCCCGGTGTCTCCAGGCGCCAGGCCTCGTGGAACGGCTGCGTCGCGTCCAGGGCCGGCGGTGTGCCGTAGGTCGGCGGCGTCTCGTATGGCGGCGTGTCGTACGGCGGCGCGTCCTCGTAGGGCGTCCGGGGCACGAAGTCCGGCGCGTCGTCGGACGGGACGTTGAACGCCACCGGGCTCTCGTACGGTTCGGGGACGTCCGGCGCCCGCGGCTCCGGTGGCGCCTCGACGTCGTACGGGGTCGGCGCGTTCAGCATCGCGGTGCCGTTCGCCGGGGCGCTCCCGGACCATGGGCTCGGCGCCCCGTTCCGCATGCCGTTCACCGCGCCGTTCGCGGGCATCGCGCCGTTGCCGTAGGCGGGCGCCGCCGCGGCGGGCGCGTCGTCCTCGTCGTCGGGCTGGTCGGCGTCGACGATCAGCTCGCGCGGGATCAGCACCACCGCGCTGACCCCTCCGTACAGCGAGGGCTGCAACGCGACCCTGATGCCGTGCCGGTGGGCGAGCCGCCCGACGACGAACAGCCCGAGCCGGTCGGTGACGGCCAGGTCGAACTCCGGCGGCTGCGACAGCCGCAGGTTCAGCGCGTCCAGTTCGGACTGGTCGAGGCCGATGCCGCGGTCGATGATGTCGACCGCGAAGCCGTTGGCGCCCATCTCGCCGCGCACCATCACCTCGGTCGGCGCGGGCGAGAACACCGTGGCGTTCTCGATCAGCTCGGCGAGCAGGTGCACGATGTCGGCGACGGCCTCGCCGATCACCGCGGCCTGCCCGGACATCACCACGACCTCGACGCGGGTGTAGTCCTCGACCTCGGAGATCGCCGAGCGGAGCACGTCCTCGACGTGCACGGGCCTGCTCCAGCCGCGGCCCGGCGACGTCCCGGACAGGATGACCAGGCCCTCGGCGTGCCGGCGCATGCGGGTGGTGAGGTGGTCGAGCCGGAACAGGTCCTCCAGCGCCTTCGGGTCGGAGGCGCCGCGCTCCATCTCGTCCAGCATCCGCAGCTGCCGGTGCAGCAGCGACTGGCTGCGCCAGGCGACGTTGAGGAACACCCGGCTGATGCCCTGCCGCAGGTAGGACTCGCGGACGGCGGTCTCGATCGCGGTGTGCTGGACGCGGGTGAAGGCGTCGCCGACCCGGGACACCTCCCGGCTCTTGCCGATGACCAGCGGCGGGGCCTCCGCCTCCACGTCCACCTCCTCGCCGCGCCGCAGCCGCGCCACCACCCGGGGCAGCCGGTTCGCGGCGAGGTCGATGGCGGCGCGCTGCAGCCCCCGCAGCTCGCGGGAGAGGCTGCGCGCGGCCAGCAGCGACAGGACGATCGACGCGATCACGGCGAGCAGCCCGAACCCGCCCGCGACGACCAGCCGCATGATGATGCGGTTGCCGATCGGCTTGGCCATGTCGTCCAGCGCCAGGCTCGCCTGGGTGACCCTCTGGTCCCACGCCTGCCCGAGCAGCTGCGTGGTGGCCGTCCAGTCGCCCGCCTCGGCGGGCAGCCGGTCGCCGCGCGCGTTCACGATCGCCGACTCGGCCGCGCGGTACCGCTGGAAACCGGCGGACTGGGCGAGCTGCTGCAGCGGCGCGCGGATGCTCGCGTTGAGGTCGGCGAGCCCGGCGTCGAACGCCTGCCGGCCCTGCGCCGCGAACTGGACGAACGCGGTGTGCTCGGCCGGGGTGGACCGGCCGCCCCGCGCCATCGCGGAGATGACCAGCGAGTCCTCCTTCAGCAGCGCGGCGCGCGCGTTGCCGAGGCTGATCAGCGCGCGGCCCTGGGTGAAGATGTTGACGTCGTCGACCGAGACGAAGCCGTTGAACACGGAGACGAGGTCGTCGAGGACGGTGCTGTAGGAGTTGATGAGGTCGAGCGGCTCGGTGCGGCCGGAGTCGGCCTTGGCCCGCAGTTGCGGCAGTTTCGCCAGTTCCCGGACGGCGGCGGTGAGCCGCTGCTTCGTCTCGGGCTTCGCGGCGTCCTGCGCGTCCTTGGACAGCGCCGACCTCTTGAAGGCGGCCTCGAGGCCGTCGACCCGGGCGCGCTGCTGCCCGAGCTTCTGCTTGTACTGCGGCTGCCGGGTGACCAGCGCGGCGACGCTCAGGGAACGTTCCGCCTGGAGCTGGCTCACCAGGGTGATGCCGGGCAGCCCGATCTTCTCGTAGGTGGTGGAGAAGTCGTACTTGTCGAACGCGTCGCCCAGCGTGATGTTCGCGGCGAACGCCCACAGGGCTATCAGCGAGACCAGCGGGACGAGCAGCAGCGCGGTGATGCGCATGCGGATCGGCCGCCGTCTCCTTCTGCCGGCGCCTCCCGTGCCGGCGCGTTCCGCGGCGAAGCCGTCGCCGTCTTCCTCCCGGGCCGGGGCCGCGTGCGGGGCCGTCGGCCGGCCTTCGGTGTCCATCGGATCACCCACTCGTCGGGGTCGGGCCTGGTCTCGGCCCGCTGCAGGGTTCGTTGAACTCGGGTCGGTGCGGGCGGGACGGGGCCCGTCCGGCGCGGGGCACGCCCCGCCGGGCACGGGCCGGGCTCCGCCGGGCGCGGCGCGGGCCGGTCACGGCCGCGCCTCGTCCATCGCCGCGCGGGCGACCAGCCCGCGCAGCCGCCCGGTGATCATCGCCACCGCCTCGGCATGGCCGCGGGCCGCCTTCTCCCGCGTGCTGTAGCGCCCGACGTCGGCGTGCATCGCGAGGTCGGACACGATCGTCTGCCAGAGCAGGGGCCTCCCGTTCGCCGCGAACCCGAGGTCGATCACGGTGAACCAGGTGGACACGACGACCACGACTCCGCCGACGCGGATGACGTCCTGGGCGAGCAGCCTCGCCCGCACGTCCAGCAGGAGCCGCTGGGCCTCGTCCGACGTGGCACGTATCCCATCCGACCGGTAGTACTCCACGGACATGGCAATCCCCATCGCCGCCGGTTCAGGCGTCCATCCGGCGCCGTCGCGCGCGGGGTCCCGCCGCGGGGGCGGCGGGGCGGCACCGCACGGCGCCGCGAGGTGAGCGGGTGCTCGGGTCAGTGCGCGTGGCGCTCGTCGTGCGGCCAGCCGCCCAGCTCGCACCAGACCGTCTTGCCGGAGGCGGTGAGGTCGGTGCCGTGCCGGTCGGCGATCGCCGCGACGAGGAACCAGCCGCGGCCGGTCTCCTCCATGAGGTCGACGGGCCTGTCGTGCGGCAGTGCGGCGCCCCGGTCGTGCACCTCGATCCGCAGCCGGGTGCCGGCCCGCAGCAGCCGCAGGCCCAGCAGCGAGCCGGGGTCGCCGGCCTGCCGGACGGCGCCCGTGACCAGCTCGGAGACCAGGACCTCGGCGTCGTCGCGGACGCGCTCGGCGCCGGCGGAGCCGAGGACGGCGCGGCCGAACGCGCGGGCCCGCGGGACCGACGCGCGCTCGGCGGGCAGCGTCAGCTCGCCGAGCAGGACGGGGTCCGGCCCCTCCATCGTGCTGAGGCCGTGCGGGTGGGCGGGGACGGAGTGGTGGGGGGTGGCCAGGGTGCTAGGCAACTCGATGGTGCGGTGTTCGCCCGACATGTGGAACGCCTCCTTGACTAAGGCGTGGCGGCCCGTCCCGGCCCGGCCTTGACACCTGGCCGGGGAGGTCGCTGGGGGTGAATACCCGTATCGCCGCCCGGGCTCCCCGGAGGGGGACCCCGCGCCTCCCGGCCCGTTTCACCGGGACGGGTGCGTGCGGCGGTACGGCGTGCGAAGGGGCCGGAGCCGTGCGGCGGACGCCGGTCACGGCGACTCGCCCCCTTCGGCGTGGGCGCCCGCCCGGGCGCGCAGCAGCCGGGCGGTGCTGGTGAACCACTCGTGGTGCTCCTGCTCGAACCGGCGGCCCCGCAGGCAGGTGAGGTAGGGGCCGATCGGCGTGGCGCTGCGCAGGAAGCTCTCCTCGTCCAGGTCGCCGCGCAGGCGTTCGAGCGTGCGCTCGAACAGCTCGACCTTCGCGGCGGACATGCGGGCGCGCTCCTCCAGTTGCGCGATCACCGCCTCCGCCGAGATGTGGTCGACGGCCTGCACCATGACCAGGATGTTCTCGCGGATGGTCCCGGGTTTCACCGGTGTGCTGGCGAAGCGCTCCAGCTCCTGCACGCCGGCCCCGGTGACGGTGTAGACGCGCTTGTTGGGGCGGTCCCGCTGGATGACCTGCCGTCCGCTGATCAAGCCGGCGGTCTCCAACCTCGACAGCTCGGAGTAGAGCTGCTGCGGAACGGCATGCCAGAAGTTGGAGACCGACAAATCAAAGATCTTGGCCAGCTGGTAGCCGCTGTACTCGCCGTCGAGCAATGCCGCCAGGACCGCGTGACGCAACGCCATCGGACTTCTCTCCCTGCTTGACTCAGGGTGATGCCCGACGTTATCAGACAACGACATGATTAGTCATGCTTTTGACTATGGTGAGTATGGACGAATTTCGCGGCGCCCGGTTCGAGGTCCGCGCCGAGCACCGCGACCTCGCCGTCCAGCAGCGCCTGCCGGGTCGGCCCACGCCGCAGCTTGCCGCTCGTCGTGCGGCGGACCGTGCCGCGCCCGGTCAGCACCACGCTGAGCGCGGGCAGCTCGTGCGCGCGGGCGACGGCGGCCTTGATGCGCCCCGCCAGCTCGTCCGGCGGCGTCCCCGCGGCGGCCCTGGTGCTGATCTCCTGGACGAGGACGACCTGCTCCCGGCCGTCCGCGGTCGCCGTGCCGTCGAGCACGAACGCGGCGCCGACCAGCGCGGCGGGGTGGGCCGCCTGCGCGGTCTCCTCGATGTCGTGGGCGTGGATGTTGCGCCCGTTGACGATGATCAGATCCTTGCTGCGGCCGGTGACGAACAGCTCGCCGCCGTCCACGAACCCGAGGTCGCCGGTGCGCAGGAAGGGGCCCTCGCCGCCCGCCGTGTACGCCTGGAACGTCGCCCGCGTCTCCACCGGGCTGTGCCAGTAGCCCGCGGCGACGCTGCCGCCCCGCACCCAGATCTCGCCCGCCCGCCCGTCCGGCAGCGGCTCCAGGCTCTCCGGGTCGACGATGCGGACGTCCAGGGTGACCGGCCGGCCGCTGCTGACCAGCCGCCGCACCGACCCCTCATCGGCGTCCTCGTCGCCGGCGGTGCCCTCGTCCTGCTCCACCGGCACGGCGCGGTCGCGGGTCAGCGCGGCGGCGTCGAAGTCGCGGATCACCGGGCCCGAGCCCCACGGCGCGGCGCTGATGAGCAGCGTCGCCTCCGCCATGCCGTAGCACGGCATCCACATCCGCGGTTCGAACCCGGCGGGCGCGAACCGCTCGTTCCACCTCTCCAGCGTCGCCGCGCGGACGGGCTCGGCGCCGTTCTTGACCGTCTGCAGAGACGACAGGTCCAGCGTCTCCAGCTGCCGGTCGGTGACGCGGCGCAGCGTCAGCTCGTACCCGAAGTTGGGCGCGACGATGATCGTCGCGCGGTGCCGGGTGACGAGCTCCAGCCACAGCACGGGCCGCTTGATGAAGGTGATCGGTGACGTCAGCACGTAGCGCATGCCGAGGTACAGCGGCTCCAGGAACTGGCCGACCAGCCCCATGTCGTGGAAGTGCGGCACCCAGCCGACGCCGATCGCCTCCGGCGACCCCTGGATGCGCCGCCTGATCTCCTCGGCGTTGTACACCAGGTTCCCGTGGGTGACCATCACGCCCTTCGGCTCGCTCGTCGAACCGGACGTGTACTGCAGGAAGGCGAGCGTGTCCGGGCCGAACTCCGGCATCGTCCAGGGGCCGGGGTCCTCGTCTTCGGCGGCCTCGGTGTCGAGGCACTGCACCTTCCCGGCGAGCCCCGCCTCCTTCAGCCACCCCTCGATCGACTCCAGGTGGGCGCCGTCGGTGAGGATCCAGGAGATGTCGGCGTCGGCGATGATCCGGCGGGTGCGGTCGAAGCGCCCGGCGTCCAGGACCGGGAGCGGCGCCGGGACGGCCACGACCCGCGCGTACAGGCAGCCGACGAACGCCGCGATGAACTCCAGGCCCTCCGGATACAGCAGCAGGACGGCCCGGTCCCGCAGCCCGCGCTCCTGCAGCCGGCGGGCCAGCGCCCCGGCCCGCCGATCGAGCCCGGCGAAGCCGAGGACGTCCTCCTTGTAGGAGCGTCCGGGGCCGGCCTCCTCGGTGACGAAGGTGAAATGCCGGCGGTCTCCGTGCGTCCGCACGTTCTCCCGGAAGTGCGAGACGAAGTCGGTGTGCATCTTCCCGTCCATCCGCCCTCACGCGTCCTCGGCCAGCGCCGGCAGCGTGAACCAGCGGCGTTCCCCGGAGTCCCGGAACACGGCCTCCTCGAACGCCGGCAGGAACTCCTCCGACAGGACGGTGTCGGGATGGATGCGCTGCAGCAGCCGTTGCAGGCACAGCACGAGCCACTGCCCGTCGGCGAACGCGCCGCCGAACTCGCGGTGGTTGTGCAGCCACGTGAGCATGCACGAGGACATCGCGTGCAGTTCGCAGTACCGGCGCGCCCGCATCAGCGCCGCGACCGACGTGGTGTCGCCCTCGTTCTCGCGGACTCCCAGGTCGACCTTGGCGCGCAGCGTGCCGATGCTCGACATCAGGTCCTTCAGCTCGGCCGCGACGCCGGGCGCCGCGTGCGCGTTCGCCGCCGCCAGCACCTCCTCGGCGATCGCCTCGAACCGCTGCCCGACCTCGTCGCGGCCCTCGTTGGTGAGCTGGAGGCGCCGCCCGTCCGGCTCCCAGGTCGGCGGGGTCCGCGTCCAGGAGAACAGGTCGGCGAGCAGCCCGTCCTCGCCGCCGGTCTCCTCCGGCGGCCGGGCCAGGAACGGCAGCTGGGCCGCGACGTTGGCGAGGTTGACGTGCGTGGTCCCCTCGAAGACGCTCGCGATCGCGTGGTCGCGCTGCAGCTTCTGGAACACCCCGTGCGCGACGCCCTCGCGCAGGTAGCCGCGCGCCGCCAGGACCGTTCCCATGCTCGCGACGACCTCCTCGCCCTGCACCGGGACGAAGTACTTCGCCATCGACGACCACAGGCTCAGCCGGCCCGGCGCGACCGTCAGGGCGCGCGCCACCGGGACCGCGAAGCACTCGGCGATCAGCAGGTCCAGGTGCGCCTTGAGCAGATGGTCGCGGATCACCGGTATCCGATAGATGTCGGCGCCGTAGAGGGTGCGGCGGTGCGCGTACTCCGTCGCGATCCGCACCACCGCGTCCATCGTCCCGACCGACAGCGCCGCGATCGCGGTCCGGGTGATCTGCAAGGTCTTCAGCGTCTGGACGAGCCCGGCGCCGCGCCGCCCGATCACGCAGTCCGCCGGCAGCCGCGCCCCGTCGAACGCCACGCCGCTGAGGTCGTGGCCGCGCAGCCCGACCGTCCGCACCGGCGGCAGCGTCGACCACGTGTCCGGGTCGAGGGCCTTCTTGTCGACCAGCAGCAGCGAGAAGTCCCGCGGCCCGGTCTTGGCGTAGGCCGTGACGAACCGGCCGCGGGTCGCGTTCCCGACCGGCCACTTCGTCCCGGTCAGCACCAGCTCGTCGCCCTTGCTCACCGCCTCGGACTCGCTCGCCATCACATCGCTGCCGTGGTCGGCCTCCGACACCCCGAAGCAGGCCAGGTCGCCGTTCAGCACGCCGTCCGCGACCGTCCGGCGCTGCCGCTCGCTCCCCCACAGCCACACCGGGTTCACCGCCAGCAGCCCCGACCCGTACATCACCGCGACCGTGACGCTGCGCCGCGAGATGCCGCGGGTGACGAAGAACAACTCCTCCAGCGTCGCCAGGCGCCCGCCCAGCCCGGCCGGCACCAGGTACTTCGGGAAACCCCAGGCCCGCACGGCGTCGACCGCGCCGGCCGGCAGCTCGTCGCGCTCCTCGGCCTCGACGATCGCCTTGTAGGAGAACGGCCCGGCCTCGTCGTCCATGGGATCGCCGAGAAAGCCGTCCAGGTCGGCTGCGATGCCGTGCGCCGGCGACAGGCCGGCGCGTGCGGGGACCATTCCGCTGTCCATCTTCCACTCCCTTTGGCTGGACGTATCGCGGCGACGCGCACCCTCACCGGCGGCGGCGCCGCCGGGTCAGTGCCTCCGGTGGGGGGCGGCCCCCCGCACCCCCCGGACCGGGCTCACGGGGTCGCCTCCCGCTCCTCCATCCGCCGGCCGACGGCGCGGGCGAGCGTCATCGCCGCGGGCAGCGGGCGGACCATGACCGTCAGCCCGGTCACCAGCCCGGTCTCCCCGAACCTGAGCAGGTCGAGGCCCTGCACGGCCTTGCCCATCACCCGCGCGCTGAACACCAGCGCCCGCGAGGGCGGCCGCGAGGGCCCGCCCGCCCCCTCGGGGCCGACGAGCTCGTCGGTGTACTCGAAGTCCTCGAAGACCTCCAGCAGCACGCCCAGCAGCGCGGCGACCGCGTCGCGGCCGTGGTAGGGCTTCACCATCACCGGGCTGAGGAACTCGATGCCGGGGTCCAGGGACCGCGTGATCGCGGCGAGGTCCTTGGCCTCCACCGCCGCCCGGAACGTTCCGGGAACCGTCACCTTCGCCGCTCCCTTCACCGCGCCGGCCTTCCCTGGGCGGGCGCGTCCCTGTCCGCCGTCCGCGACCGGACGGCGCCCGGCAAGCCGCCACCGCCCTGCACGGGCGAGGCGGCCCGGGCGAGGTCGCCCGCCCAGACGCGGTAGCCGGCGGCGGACGGGTGGAAGCCGTCGGCGGCGAACAGTGTGCGGTCCTCCGCGATCGCCTCGTCCATGGGGACGTGGACGGCCCCGGCTGCGTGCGCCGCCTCGCGCGTGACCCGGTCCATGGTGCGGGCGCGGGCGCCGAGCACCGTGCGCAGCGGGCGCGGCAGCGCCGGGAACCGGTGCACCGGCGGCATCCCCGCGACCAGCACCGCCGCGTCCCCGTACCCGCCGCGCAGCACCGCGACGAGGTCGGCGACGTCGTCCGCCCAGCGGCCGAGCGAGCGGCACCGGATCAGGTCATTGATCCCCACGGTGGCCACCACCAGGTCGGCGGGCCCGTGACCGCCCGCGCGACGGCGGACGAGCCGGGCCACCCGGCGCGCGTTCGCGCCGTTCTCCCCGGCGACCGACCAGGCCACGGCGCACCGCAGCCGCGCCGCCAGCGCCTCGGCGAGGAAGCCGGGCAGCGCCCGGGCGTGCTCGGCGGCGCCGACGCCGACGGCGGTGGACTCGCCGACCACCACCAGCCGGTACGCCGCTGCCGTACCGTGCCGCGGGCCGGGCACCAGGCCGCGCTCGGCGCCGGACGCGGGCTCCAGCCGGGGCGTGCGGCGCACCGTCCGCCACGCCTGGACGGCCAGCACCGGCGCGAGCGGCACCAGCGCCGGCGACTGCGGGACATGGGCGGGCGAGAATGGTCTCTTCATCGTCATCCCGACTCTTCGACTGCCCCCGAGACTGCCCTCGATCCTCAGATCGCGCGCTCGCCGAGCAGGCCGGCGGCGAGGTGCCCCATCACCTCCGCGACATAATCGTGCCCGGCCGGGCTCAGGTGGATTCCGTCGGCGCTCCACATCGCGGGGTCGGCAATTTTCGTCACCGTTTCCCGGGGTGGGAACGCCATTCCGAAGTCGCGCGCTGCGCGCTCCAGCTCGGCATTGAAGAAGGCGATGCGCTGCAGCACGCGCTGCTTGCGGAACTGCGAGATGAGGGACCGTTCGAGCAGCGGCGGGCGGGGCACCGGAATCGCCAGCGCGACCGCCCCGGCGCCGCGCGCCCAGCCGAACACCTCGTCCAGCCGGGCGCCCGCCGCGGGCCGCTCGAACCCGTTCAGCGCGTCGTTCATGCCGCAGCCGAGCATCACCAGCCGGGGCCGCGCCGCGCGGACGGCGGGCAGCTGGTCGCGCACCACGTCCTCGATGGTGGCGCCCGGGTCGGAGACGTTCAGCACGTCACCGGGGGGCACGCCGAGGCGGCGGGCGAGCCGGCCGGCCCAGCCGAGCCAGCCGCCCGCCGGGTCGGGGTCGTCCCGGCCCTCGGCCACGCTGTCGCCGAGCACCACCATCGCGGCGCCCGCGGCCGGCGGGCCGGCCATCACGCGACGAGGTCGAGGAGGTAGTCGGTGAGGGCGGCGACCGTCTCGCGGCGCCGCGCCTCGGCCACGTCCACCTCGACCTGCAGGTGGTCCTCGATGTCGCTGATGATGCTGATGGCGTACACCGAATCGACCCCGTAGCGGGCGAGTTCCACCGCCGGGTCGATATTTTCCACCGGCCTGTCGAGGTAGAAGGCTATCCGGTCAAGAAGCCACATCTGGAGCTCTTCGTGGGAAATTGTCTGCGATCCGCTCACCGCACTCCCCTTTTTGTCAGAGGATCTTGTGGACCAAACCCCGATGGCGCTCCAAGCTTGAGCACATGGCACGGTACAGGCATATGTTCGGCGTGTCACACAGCGGCTGTGAACTATCGGCCACGAGCATGTCACTTTTCCGTAAATTAAGTCAGCCGACCGGTAAAACGGAACCCTGATACCGGGGGGTAACAAGTTCCGTAAGGGGCCCATGACACCACCGTCATGCGGGTGCCGCCACGGCCGTCCCACCGGGCCGCCCGCCCCCCGCCCGCCGCCCCACGGCACGCCACCTGCACCGTTCCCCACGACCGCGCGCCCGCCACGGCACCGCGCCCCGCCCCGGACGGGCACGTTCCATGAGAATTTCGGACAACCGCCCTAGTGATCACTGATCGGGCGATACGGGAATGATCTCCACATCGCTGGCGGGACCGGTCAACAATGAACCGACGGGGTTGGGCTCGGTCCGGCGCTCCATCCGCTCGCGGACCGCCTGCGCGTGCTGCTTCCGCCAGCGGTGCACCGCCGTCCGCCGGAACCGCGCGAGGTGCGCCGCGTCCGGGCGCGCCCGGCCCGACAGCGCGTACCCGTGCCGCCGGAGGCGGCCCGCCAGGACGTGCTCGACCAGATCGGCCTCCCAGCCCTGCATCCGCTCCGCCCAGGCGCCGACGTTCCGCGAGTTGACGGCCTCGTGCGTCCGCAGGTGCCACTTGCGCTCCAGCGGGACCGTCCGGCGCGCGTGGTGGTGCGGCTCGGCCATCGCCTCGTCGTACTCCTCCCCGAGGAACCCGCAGAGGGCGGCCAGGGCCCGCTCCGGGTCGTCGACGAGGTCCTCGTAGCGCATCTCGTGGTAGGTGCCGGGGCCGAGCCGCCGCGCGAGCCGGCTCCCGGTGTCGACCGACTCCCGCCAGGTGAGCGCGGCCGAGTGGACGTCCCCGTCGTACCAGGGCATGCGGGCGAGCGAGCTGACCGCGTCGCGCCCGTCCCGGACCAGGTGGACGAACTGCGCGTCCGGGAACATCCGCAGCAGCATCGGAACCTTGCGGAAGTAGCTCGGCCGCTTGTCGCCCCACCGCGGCCTGCCGTGCTCGCGCGCGTAGCGGCGGAACACGGCCGCCAGCGCCGAGCCGAGCGTCGGCGGGCCCTGCACGATGTCGTCGACCACCGCGCCGGCGTCCAGCCCGAGGACCGCGAACTTCGTCCCCTCGCCGGTGGTGATCCACTCGCCGAGGGCCCGCCGGTTCTCCGCCCGCCGCAGGTCGCCGAAGCCGTGCCGCCGCGCGTAGGCGACGTGCACGAACCTGGTCTCGGACGGCACCGCCAGGCGGCGGTGCGAGTGCAGCATCTGCTGCAGCAGCGTCGTGCCGGAGCGCGGGCAGCCGAGGACGAAGACGGGCCGGTGGGGCTGGGTGGTCATGGCGGGTGAAAGTACGGCCGCCACCTGAATCCAGCCTCAGCCGAACCTCACGGTTCGCTGAAAGTGTCCGGCCGGTCGCCATGCGCGATGGACACATCATTACATACGCGTCCGGGCCCGGCGTCTCAACAAAAGACTTCCATGCCCCCGGAAACTGCGGTAAAGTAACCCCCGGTGTGCCGGGAAGTCTGGTCGGCGAGACAGGATAGGTCTCCGATCAGGAGGGTCATATGACTCCCCGGCATTTTTCTATGGCACCGCCTCCGGCGCCGCGACGATCGCCGCGCCGCACCCCGCCTCCTGCCCTCAGCGGCTCCCGGCTCCGCGCCGGCCTGACCGCCGCGACCTGGGCGGACTCCTTCCCGGACACATGACGGGCCGCATTCGGCGAGCCCGCCGAATGCGGAAGCGCATTTCCTTTCCTAACCGGTGACCGCATTCGGGCGGGCCGGGCCGTTAATGACGCCTCCAGGCGGGAGCGTGCACGCGAATGGATGAATTCGTCGACACCGCGCTCGGCTTCCCGACGGCGCTTTTCAGCTTCTCTCTGGTGGTGGTCGCCGCGTACTGGACGCTCGTCCTGCTCGGCGGCCTGGGGCACTTCCACGCCGGCACCGATGGCCATACGGGGGCCGGTGCCGGCGCGGGAGGCCACGTCCACGGAGGCGGCCATTTCCATGGCGGCGAGCATGCGGGCGGGCAGGTATACGGGCACGAGGGCGCGGGTTTCCACGACGGCGGCCACGACGCCGCCCACGGGGACGGGGCGTCCCGTGAGGACGGCCACGGGTCCGGCGGGCCGCTCGCCGCGATCGGCCTCGGCGGCGTGCCCGCCACCATCACGCTCTCGCTGCTCATCGCCCTGGCCTGGTTCGCGAGCCTGGCCGGATCGGTGCTGGCCGGCGGCGGCACGCCGGCCGCGCCGCTCGCGCTCGCCCTGCTGGCCGCGGCGCTCGCGGCGGCGTGGCTCGGGACGCGGCTCGCCGTCGTCCCGCTGCGCCGGGTGTTCCGCGCGGAGCCGGCGGCGTCGCTGCGCGACTTCGTCGGCCGCACCTGCGTCGTCCGCACCGGCCGGGTCGGCGTGGACTTCGGCCAGGCCGAGGTCACCGCCGACGACGGGTCGTCCGCCATCGTGCAGGTCCGCAGGCACGTGATGGACGTCCCGCCGGACGGCTCCCCCGGCTTCCCCGGCTTCCCCGGCGCGCCCGGGGTGCTCGCCGCCGGCAGCACCGCGCTCATCTTCGACTTCGATCCGGACGGCCAGTTCTTCTGGGTCATGCCCTACGACGACCCGGCCCTCTGATCCCCCGCATCCCCGCACTCCCACATCCCCTCCAGTAGACAGGGATCCCGATGGACGCCATCACGATCGGAGCGGGCGTGCTGATCGCGCTCGTGCTCCTCATCGCGCTCGGCATGGCCCTGATGACGACCCGGCTGTTCCGCAAGGTCGACCAGGGCAGCGCACTGATCATCTCCAAGCTGAAGAAGGTCGACGTCACCTTCACCGGCGCCGTCGTGCTGCCCGTCCTGCACAAGGCCGAGCCGATGGACATCTCGGTGAAGACGATCGAGATCGAGCGGACCGGCCGGGACGGGCTGATCTGCCGGGACAACATCCGCGCCGACATCCGCATCACGTTCTTCGTCCGGGTGAACAAGACCGTCGAGGACGTGATCAAGGTGGCGCAGGCGATCGGCACCGACCGCGCCAGCCACCAGGACACGCTGCAGGCGCTGTTCGCCGCGAAGTTCTCCGAGGCCCTCAAGACCGTCGGCAAGCACCTGGACTTCACCGACCTCTACACCCGCCGGCACGAGTTCCGCGACCACATCATCGAGCTCATCGGCACCGACCTGAACGGCTACAGCCTGGAGGACGCGGCGATCGACTACCTGGAGCAGACGCCGCTGCTGTCGCTGGACGAGTCCAACATCCTGGACGCGCAGGGCATCCGGAAGATCACCGAGCTGACCGCGATCGAGCACGTCCGGACCAACGAGTACACCCGCAACGAGGAGAAGGAGATCACCCGGCAGAACGTGGAGGCGCGCGAGGCGATCCTGGAGCTGGAGCGCCGCCAGGCGGACGCGGAGCTGCGGCAGCAGCGCGAGGTGGAGACCGTCCGGGCGCGCGAGAAGGCGGAGATCGAGCGGGTCCAGGCCGAGGAGCGGCTGCGCGCGCGGACCGCCGACATCCGCACCGACGAGCAGCTCGGCGTGCAGCAGGAGAACCGCAACCGCGAGGTGGCGGTGGCCGCGAAGAACAAGGAGCGGGTCATCGCGGTCGAGACCGAGCGGATCGAGAAGGACCGCCTGCTGGAGGTCATCGCCCGCGAGCGCGAGACGGAGCTGACCCGCATCGCGGCGAACAAGGAGATCGAGGCGGAGAAGCGGGACATCGCCGACGTGGTGCGCGAGCGCATCGCGGTGGAGCGGACCGTCGCCGAGCAGGAGGAGGCCATCAAGCGGGTGCGGGTGGTCGAGGAGGCCGAGCGGACCCGCCAGGCGGTGATCATCCAGGCCGAGGCGGAGGCGCAGGAGAGCCTGGTCAAGGACATCAAGGCGGCGGAGGCGGCGGAGGCCGCCGCGCAGCACCGCGCCCGCGAGCAGCTGACGATGGCCGAGTCGCGGCGGCAGGCGTCCGAGATGGACGCGCAGGCCAAGGTCCGGCTTGCCGAGGGCATCCGCGCCGAGGCGGCGGCGGAGGGCCTCGCGGAGGTCGAGGTCCGGGAGCGGGACGCGGCGGCGATCGAGAAGGTCGGCCGCGCGGAGGCGGCGGTCGCCGAGCGGAAGGCGC
Organism: Actinomadura napierensis; assembly: GCF_039529375.1. Taxonomy (NCBI): domain Bacteria; kingdom Bacillati; phylum Actinomycetota; class Actinomycetes; order Streptosporangiales; family Thermomonosporaceae; genus Actinomadura; species Actinomadura napierensis. The sequence continues at coordinate 65,522 of NZ_BAAAMR010000028.1, read as the reverse complement.
TGGCCGAGGCGTCCCGGATCCGGGAGGCGCTGAAGGCCGAGGCGGAGGGGCTGACCGACAAGGCGGCGGCGATGGCGGCGCTGGACGACGCGACGCGCCAGCACGAGGAGTACCGGCTGCGGCTGCAGGCGGAGAAGGACGTCCGGCTCGCCGGCATCGAGGTGCAGCGGCAGGTCGCCGAGGCGCAGGCCACGGTGCTCGCGGCGGGGCTGGAGCACGCCGACATCGACATCGTCGGCGGCGACAGCGCGTTCTTCGACAAGCTCGTCGGGTCGATCGCGCTCGGCAAGGGCGTGGACCGGTTCGTGGAGAACTCGCAGGTCGCGCAGGCGCTGGGCGGTTCGTGGCTGGACGGGACCGGCTCGTTCGGCGGCGACCTGACCCGGATGCTGACCTCGGTGGGCACCGGGGGCGTCCGGGACCTCACCCTCGCGGCGCTGCTGTCGCGGCTCGCCGCGTCCGGCGGCCCGAACGCACCGGCGATCAACGACCTCCTCGACACCGCCGAGCGCCTCGGCGTCGCGGACGCGCCGCTGACCGCCGCGAACGGCACCCCGCTGGCCCCGGCGACCTGACGTCGACTTGCGGCGTGTCGTCGTTATGCGGCGCCGCATAACGACGACACGCCGCAAGTGAACGAGTGTTCATGATGGAGAGCGGAGGGGACGCGTGAGCGGGCTCGACCAGGGGACGTACGAGGTGCTGCGGGCGCGGCTCGCGGAGCGGGCCGCGGAGACGGCGCGGCGGGCGGAGGCGCTGAACGCCCGCCGGCTGGAGGTGTTCGGCGGCGCCGAGCTGCGGCTGACCGGCACCGAGCAGGTCCGCACGGAGCGGGCGGGCGTGCCCCGCGACGTGGTCGCGCTCGGCGCGGTGATGCTGCTCGGCTGCAACGCGCCGGTCGCGGCGGGCGAGACGGCGGTCGAGGACGTGTTCTCGCTGCACCGGTTCGCGGACGGCGGCGGATTCGGGCCGGCGGGGCCGGACGCGGTGCCGGGACTGCTGGACGACCCGCGCTTCCGCCGCGACTTCGCCGGCATGTTCCGGTACTACCGGCAGGCGCGGCTGCTCCAGCTGCGGCTGGTGGACGGGCGGCTCCTCGCGGTGTTCCAGACCGGCCCGCAGCTGTCGGACGTGCGCGTCCTGCGCTGGCGGACGGCACCGGACGGCACCGTCGCCTACGAGGACAACCAGGGCGAGCGCGACCACGCGTTCCCGCCCGCGCACGATGTCGAGTGGATCGAGACGACCCGCGACGACCACGTCCGGGGACGGCACCCGCACATCTCGGTCGAGGGCGAGGTGTTCGTCGCCACGGTCGGCGGGTCGCTGACCGTCAAGATCGAGAACGACACCGGCACCGGCGGCGGCGTGTTCCGCGAGCCCGTGGACGAGCCGCTGCAGGCCCTCGCGGACGCCGACGTCCGGTACGCGCGGGTCGGCGCGCTGATCCTGCTGCGGATCCGGCCGTACAACGAGCCGGCGTGGCGGCATCTGGTGTTCAACGTCCGGACGAAGGAGGTCGTGCGGCTCGACGGGATCGAGCAGGCGTGCCGGCGGCTGCCCGACGACCACGGGATCGTCTTCCCGGGCGGCTACTGCCTGGACACCGGTGTGGTGAAGACGTTCGACACCGACGTCGCCGGGCTGGAGTACGAGCGGGTCGTCCGCTCCCCCAACGGCGAGGACGTCCTGTACGTGTTCCACTCGCGGGCGGACGGGCGGTCGCTGCTGCTGCCGTACAACGTGATCCGCAAGCGGGTCGCGGCGCCGATCACCTGCCACGGGTACTCGCTGTTCGGGGACGGGACGCTCGTGGTGCTGCGGGCGCTGTCCGCCGAGCCGGTCCGGGCGCACCCGATGCAGGTGTGGGCGACGCCGTTCGCGTCGGAGGAGCACGCCGCCGCGCAGCCCGTCGGCACGGGCCCGCTGGAGCGGGTCGGCAACGCCGACCTGGTCCGGGGCATCTCCGAGTGCCTGTCGATCACCCGGATGGTGGACGAGATGTCGCCGTCCGCGCGGGTGTTCGAGGCGCTGATCGCGGCGTGCACCCGCGCGTCCGACCTGTTCCACTGGCTCGCCGACGAGGAGCTGGGCGACCTCGCCGCGCCGCTCGCGGAGGTCCGCGCGACGGCCGGGCAGGTGCTGGACGAGTACGAGAAGGTCCGCGCGCTGACGGAGCAGGCGGCGGCCGCCGTGGACGAGGCCGGCGAGCAGGTCACCGCGCTGGTTCGGCGGGTGGGCACGGAGGCGCCCGCGACGGCGGACGGCTGGATCGCGCAGCTCGCCGAGATGCGCCGTGCGCTCGGCCGCCTCGAAACGCTCCGCGACCTGCGTTACGCCGACACCGCGCGCATCGACGAGCTGTCGGCCACGGTCGAGACGGAGCTGCACGGCCTCGGCGAACGCTCCGTCCGCTTCCTTCAGGAGGAGGACGCGTTCACCGGCTACCACGCCGAGGTGGAGCGCATCGCCGAGGCCGCCGGCGCCATCGCGACGGCCGCCGACGCGGTGCCGCTCGCCGATCTGCTCGACGCGCAGAACGAGGGCCTGGAGGTCGTCACCGAGGTCGTCGGCGACCTCGACATCACCGACGCGACCGCCCGCACCGCGATCCTGGAGCGCGTCGGCGAGGTCCTCGGCGGGCTCAACCGGGCCCGCGCCGTCCTGGACAACCGGCGCCGCGACCTGCTCGAACACGAGGGGCGCGCCGCGTTCGCCGCCGAGCTCGCGCTGCTCGACCAGGCCGTCGCGGGCGCGGTGTCCGGCGCGACCACCCCGGAGCGCTGCGACGAGCAGCTCGGCCGTTTGCTGCTGCGGCTGGAGACGCTGCAGGCGCGCTTCGCCGAGCTGGAGGAGTTCGTCTCCGAGCTGGAGACCAAGCGCACCGAGCTGTACGAGGCGTTCTCGTCCCGCAAGCAGACGCTGCTGGACGAGCGGACGCGCCGCGCCGCCCGGCTCGCCGAGTCCGCCGACCGGATCGTCACCGGGGTGCGGCGGCGGGCCGCGACGCTGGCCTCGCCCGACGAGGTCAACGCCTACTTCGCCACCGACGCGATGGTGGCCCGGCTCCGCGCGATCGCCGGCGAGCTGCGGGACCTCGGCGACGACGTCCGCGCCGAGGAGCTGGACGGGCGGGTGAAGGCGGCCCGGCAGGAGGCGGCGCGGGCGCTGCGCGACCGGCTCGACCTGTACGGCGACGGCGGCGCGACGATCCGGCTCGGCCGGCATCGGTTCGCGGTGAACACCCGCCCGATCGAGCTGACGCTCGTCCCGCACGACGGCGGGCTCGCGTTCACGATCACCGGGACCGGCTACCGTGCACCGGTCCGCGACGAGGCGTTCGCCGCGACCCGGGAGCTGTGGAGCCAAACCCTCGTCTCGGAGACACCGGAGACGTACCGCGCCGAGTACCTCGCCACGTCGGTCCTCGCGTCCCGCCCGGCGGCCGAACTGCGGGACGCCGACCTGCTGCGGGTGGTGCGGGAGGCGGCGGCCGACCGCTACGACGAGGGCTACGAGCGGGGCGTCCACGACCACGACGCCGCCCGCATCCTGGACGTGCTGCTAAGCCTGTACGCCGACGCGGGCCTGCTGCGCTACCCGTCCGCCGCCCGCGCCGCAGCCCAGCTGTTCTGGACGCACGGCCCCGACGCGTCCGCCCGCACCACCTGGACGACCCGCGCCCGCTCCCTGGTCCGGGCCCGCCGCGCCTTCGGCCCCGCGGGCGCGCTGGCCGACCTGACCGCCGAGCTGGCGGCGTCCGTCGAGGACTTCGCCGCGCGCGCCGGCCTGCCCGCGCCGGACGGCCGGCTGACCGCCGAGTACCTGGTCGAGGAGCTGACCACCGCGCCGGACGGCTTCGTCACCAGCACCGGCGCCCGCGAGCTGCTGAAGTCGTTCGGCCCGCACCTGCCCGGCCTGGAGGAGGACCTGCGCGCCCTCGGCGGCGACCTCGCCGCGCGCCACCAGCTCGCCGCGGCCTGGCTCGGCTCGCACCTCGCCGCCGACCCGGCCGCCGATCCGGCCGACCTGCCCGAGGCCGTCGCGACCCTGCTCTGCCCGTCCGCCCGCTACGACTCGCCCTCCGCGCTGACCGCCACCGTCGACGACCTGCTCGGCGCCCACCCCCGCATCACCGACCGCCGCCTGGACCTGCGCCTGGACGACATCCTCGCCCGCACGCACCGGTTCCGGACCGAGCGCGTCCCCGCGTTCCGCGCCTACCAGCGCAAGCGCAACGACCTCGTCGCCGCCGAGTCCCGGCGCCTCGGCCTCGCCGGCCTGAAGCCCCGGACGATGAGCGCGTTCGTCCGCAACCGCCTCGTCGACGAGGTCTACCTCCCGCTCATCGGCGACAACCTCGCCAAGCAGCTCGGCGCCACCGGCGACGGCAGGCGCACCGACCAGATGGGCCTGCTCCTGCTCGTCTCGCCGCCCGGCTACGGCAAGACCACCCTGATGGAGTACGTCGCCGACCGCCTCGGCCTCGCCCTCGTCAAGATCGACGGACCGGCGCTCGGGCACGACGTCACCTCCCTCGACCCGGCGAAGGCCCCCAACGCCACCGCCGCCCGCGAGGTCGAGAAGATCGACTTCGCCTTCGAGATGGGCGACAACGTCCTGCTCTACCTGGACGACGTGCAGCACACCTCGCCGGAGTTCCTGCAGAAGTTCATCCCGCTCTGCGACGCCCAGCGCCGGATCGAGGGCGCCGCCCGCGCGTACGACCTGCGCGGCAAGCGCTTCGCCGTCTGCATGGCCGGCAACCCCTACACCGAGTCGGGCCGACGCTTCCAGATCCCCGACATGCTCGCCAACCGCGCCGACGTGTGGAACCTCGGCGACGTCCTGTCCGGCAAGGACGAGCTGTTCGCGCTCAGCTACATCGAGAACGCGCTGACGTCCAACCCGGTGCTCGCGCCGCTCACCGGCCGCGACCGCGGCGACGTCGAGCTCCTCGTCCGGCTGGCGTCCGGGGACCGGGGCGTCCGCCCGGACCGCCTCTCCCACCCCTACTCGCAGGCGGAACTCGACCAGGTCCTGTCCGTCATGGCCAAGCTCCGGCACGTCCAGCGGGTCGTCCTGACGGTGAACCGCGCCTACATCGCCTCGGCCGCGCAGGACGACGCGTCCCGCACCGAGCCGCCGTTCCGCCTCCAGGGCTCCTACCGCGACATGAACAAACTGGCCGAGCGCATCCTCCCGGTCATGAACGCCGACGAACTCGAGACCCTCATCGACGACCACTACCGGGCCGAAGCGCAGACGCTCACCACCGGCGCCGAGGCCAACCTGCTGAAACTCGCCGAACTCCGCGGCGTCCTCACCCCGGAGCAGCAGGCCCGCTGGACGCAGATCAAGGCCGCGTACGTCCGCGACCGGACCCTCGCCGGGCACCAGGACGACCCGTCCGTGGGCGCCCTCCTCCACGTCGCCGACCAGCTCGCCGCGATGGAGAAGACCCTCCGCACCCGCTGACCACGCGCCTTCGGCACCGGCGGGCCGGGGCTCACACGGCGAGGTCCGCGACGCGCCGCCGCAGCGCCGCGTGGACGTCCCGGGGACTGGTCGGCCAGATCCGCACGGCGCCGTCCTCGCAGCCGCTGACCAGCCGGTCCCCGTCGGGGCTGAACGCCACCGCCCAGACCGCCCCGGGATGCGGGTAGGTGACGAGAAGGTCGGCTCCGTCCGCGAAGTTCCACAGCCGGACGGCCCCGTCGCGGCTGCCCGTGGCGAGGTGGGTGCGGGCCGGGCTGAACCGCGCCGCGTGGGACTCGCCGGTGGCGAGCTTGCGGATCATCCGCTCGTCGTGGACGTCCCACAGACGGGCGGTCCCGTCGCCGCTCGACGTCAGCAGGAACCGTCCGCTGCGGCTCCAGTCGACCGCGTGCAGCGGCGCGGTGTGCGCGGAGAGCCGGGCCGGTTCGCCGTCCGAGCCGGGGCGCCACAGGCGTGCGTCCGTCTGCCAGTCGGCCACGGCGACCTGCTCGCCGGTCGGGCTCCACGCCGCGTCCTCGACGAGCTGCCGGCCCGCAAGGCGGGCACGCTCCCGCAGGTCGTCGGTCGACCACACGACCGCGGAGCCGTCGTGGGACGTGGATACCAGCAGCTGCCCGTCCGGACTCCACCGCACCGCCGTGACGCGGTCGCGGTGCCCCTGCACGGACACCTCCAGCGCGAGCGTGCCGGCGTCGCGGATGGCCACCATGCCGTCCAGGCCGCCGATGGCCAGGGCGCGGCCGCCCGGGCTCCAGGCGACGGCGGCGGCGTCGGAGAGCAGCTCGACCGGGGCGTCCTCGCCGGCGGCGTCCCAGATCCGCACCAGGCCGTCCTGCCCGGCGGAGGCGATGCGGCGCCCGCCGGGCTCCCAGGCGACGTCGAGCACGCGGCCGCCGTGCCGGCCGGCGACCACCGGCACGAATCCGCCCTCGACGCCGGCGACGCGGGCGGTGGCGTCCTCGCTGCCGGACAGCAGCAGGCGGCCGTCGGGGCTCCACGCCACGCCCGACGCCCAGCCGACGTGCCCGGGGAGCGTGTCGACGGTCTGCCCGAGATCGAAGTCGAGGACCCGCACCGTGCCGTCCTCCCCGCACACGGCCGCTCGCCGCCCGGCCGGCGACCAGGCCACGCCGTAGAGCGGCGTGGCCGAGACCGGCCAGCGGCGCGTCAGCGTGAACCGTTCGCCGTCCCACAGGCAGACGCCGCCGTCCTCACCGGCGGTCAGGATCTCCGATCCGTCACCGCTCCAGGCGACCGCGGGCACCGGCCCGTCGTGCGCCCGCAACGTCGAGACGCGTTCGCCGCCGTCCACCTCCCAGACCGCGGCCGTGTGGTCATAGCTCCCGGTGCAGATCCGGTCGCCGGCCGGGTGCCACTCGGCCGAGCGCACCCAGTCGGTATGGCCTTCCAGCACGCGGACGGTCGCGCCGGAGGCGGCGTCCCAGATCCGGGCGGTGCGGTCCGGGCTGCCGGTCGCCACCAGCCGGCCGTCGGGGCTCCACCGCACCGACGACACCCACTCAGTGTGGCCGTGCAGCGTGCCGAGCGCCCGCCTGCCCTCGACGTCCCAGACCCGGGCGGTCCCGTCCCATCCGCCGCTGACCAGCCGGGCGCCGGAACCGTCGAAGTCGAGGGAGGTGACGCTGTCCTGGCCGGCCTCGATCACCGCCAGCAGCCGCCCCCGGACGGCGTCCCACAGCCGGATCGTGCGGTCGTAGCCGGCGGTGGCGGCGCGCCGCCCGTCGGGATGCCAGGCCACCGCCGAGAGCCGGTCGGAATGCCCCCGCAGGATCCGGCGGATCTTCGCCTCGCTGAACACCCTGAACATGGCCCGCTGCACGAGCGGGATGTCCCCGCCGTCGTCCGCGGCCTGCAACGCGAGCCCGAGCGCCGTCTCCGGCGCGGCCTCGAGCTCGAAGACGGCCTGCCCGGCGCGCGCGAGGGTCCGGTCGGACTGCTCGCGCGCCGCCGCGGTGTCCTGCGCGACCCGGCTGGAGGTCAGGAAGACGTCCTCCAGGCGGCTCAGCAGCCCGTGGTTGCGGGTGGCCCAGTCGCCCGCCGCGGCCAGGCGGAGCCCCCGGTACAGGTAGCTGTCCTCGCGCCCGTGGTCGTCCCACTCCTGCGCGGCCTCGGTGAGCAGCCGGTGCGTCCGCAGGTCCGCCGCGTCCTGCTGGAGCCAGTCGGCGAGCGTCGCCCAGTTGTCGATCAGCGCCTCGTGCACGATCTCCACGGAGCCGCGGTCGGCGGCGACCAGCCGGGCGTCGCGGTGCGACAGCCTGACGATCACCTGCTCGACCTCCCGGGCGTCGGCGGCCACGAGGTCGAGCTCGTGCCGGGCGACGCGCCGCCGCGTGTAGGTGCCGTCGCGGACCGCGACGAGCCGGAGGAACATGAGCCGGGCGAGTTCCCGCTGGCGGTCGTCGAGCGAGGCGTAGGTGTCGTCGGCGAGCCGGTTCAGCGCTCCGCCGATCCCGCCGACGGCGTCGTAGTCGGCATGGGTGAGCCAGACGCCGCGGCGGCGGCGCCACAGCGCCGCGAGCGCGGTCTGCAGCAGCGGGAGCGCGCCGGGACGCCCGCGCATCTCCGCCAGCACGCGGTCGACGAGGCCGCGCTCGAACAGCGCGCCCACGTGCTGCGCCGGCATCAGCATCGCCTCGCGCAGCGACGGCTCGTCCAGCGGCCCGAGCAGCAGCTGGCCCGCCGCGAGCAGCTCGCGCAGCTCGGCGAAGGCCAGGCAGTGCTGGACGAAGTCGGCGCGCAGGGTGACGACCACCCGGATCTCGCCGGCGAGGACCTCGGCCGCCCGGTGCAGGCTCTGCACGAAGCGCAGCTGCGGGTCGACGTCCCCGCGGTGCCTCGGCTTGAGGGTGAACAGCTCCTCGAACTGGTCGACGATGAGCAGCAGCCGGTCGGTCCGGTCGTCGGCGGCGACGAGATCGTGGACGAGCTTGGCGAGCTCGTCCGGGTCGCTCAGCATCCGCCGTTCGAGCTCGGCGGCGGTGCCGGGGGCGGTGCCCGCTCCTCCCGCGCCCATGAGTTCGGCGAGCCGGGTGGCCACCGCGCGCACCGGCCACGGTCCGGGGACGATGGCGGCCACCCGCGTCCGCGGCCCCGCCCGGGGTACCAGCCCCGCCATCACCAGCGACGACTTGCCGGAGCCGGAGGCGCCGACGACCGCGGTGAACGGCGAGCGCCGCACCTGCTCGGCGAGCGCCGCGGTCTCCTCCGAGCGGCCGAAGAACAGCGGCGCCTCGCCGGCGGTGAAGGCCCGCAGGCTCGGGAACGGCGCGGGCTCGTCGGGCAGGGTCGTCCGCGGCCGCGGTGGCGCGAAGCCCTCGACGGTGGAGACCAGCTCGGTGGCCGTGGCCGGCTCGGACGGCCCGGCGCGCAGGTCGACGGCGAGTTGCCGTGACAGGAACGCGGGCAGCAGCCCCGTGGAGGCGCCGGGCAGCAGGACCGGTACGACGCGCAGGTTGCTGCGGCGACGGGTGGCGTATTCGACGGCGGCCTGGATGCCGGCGGCCCGGCGGGAGGTGACGCCGGCCGGTCCGACGAGGACGGCGACCGTCTCCGTCCGGTCCAGCGCGGCCCCGATCGGGTCGGAGGCCGCCGCGTCGCCGTCCGGGGCGTCGGAGACCGCCGCGTCGCCGAGCGGTCTGATGCTGTGCCGCAGCAGCATCCGCGCGACCAGTTCGGCGGAGGCGTCGTCGCCGTCCTCGTAGGAGAGGAAGACCGTCCGCGACGGCGGGGGCGGCGACTGCTGCGCGGCCGCCGCGTCGAGGGGCTCGCCGAGGACGTCGACGAGCAGGTCGGCCTTCGCCGGAAGGCCGGTCAGCTCCCGCAACCGGTCGAGCCGCTCGAGATCGAGCGCCGCGAGCCAGCCGTCGACCCGGGTCGCGGTGAGCACCCCGAGGCCGTCGGAGCGGTGGTGGCGGGAGATCAGCCCGATGAGCACGCCGCGGGCGAACACGGCGGCTCCGGACATGCCCTCCCAGGGGGAGGCGTCCGGGTCCGGGTCGCGCTCCGGCGGGTCGACCCGGATCTCCAGCGTGCCTTCGCGCCGATGCGACAGCGCCGCGATGGTGCCCCGGACGTGGCTCGAATCGCGGAACCAGCCGCCGGCGCGGTACCGCAGCTTGTGTCTCGGGAAGCCGACGGCGGAGCAGGACAGCACGGTGTCGATGTCGTCGACCCAGCCGAAGCGGACCGGGTCCGGCGGGCCCGCGGACGGGTCCGCCGGCGGCCAGTGCCCTTCGAGGACCGCGACGTCGACGCCCTCGTCGGACCAGGCGACCGTCGCCGCGCCGCCGACCTGGTCCTTCCGGTCGGGGTCGAAGAGGACCTCCACCTGCGCGGCCCCGGCGACGACGTGGGCGGCGGTGAGGACCACCGTCTCCGATATCCGGTACCCGGATCCGCGCCACGCGGACCCGTCCTCCAGGGCCACGATGATCATGGCCGCCCGGTGCGGGTCGAGCCGGTGCCCGGGAGCCCGCTCCGGACGCCGGCTCGTCGGGGGCATGCCGCTACCGCTCGTCCGCGCGTTCCCGGCCGGAGACGTACGGCGGGGCGGCGGAGCCGGCCTTCCGCGGGGTGAGCGACAGCTTGATCCGCTGCAGCGAAGTCGAGGCCAGCCGTCCGTCGGTCTCCAGGTCGACGACCCAGAACCGGACCTTCGCCTTCGCCTCGCCGGCCTTCTCCACGCCGACGCTGACCTCCAGCTCGATCGGGCCGAGCTCGAACTGCAGCCCCTCGCCGGGCGCGTCCCGCATCGCCTCGTTGAGCTCCGAGCGCAGGTCGCGGATCAGCTCTCTCAGTTCGATCATGGCGGCGTCACCTGGGGATCGGGATGCGTGGGATCGCTCATGCTAGCCGGTCGACGTCGACGACCCGGGCGCCCGCGCCGGCGCGGCAGGCCGCGGAGCCGCGCAGGTCCCGGCCGGCCTTGACGCGCAGGAGCCAGCGGTCGGTGCCGTCGTATCGCGGCCGGAACGCCGGACGGCCGTGCACCGCGCGGTGGTTGTCGAGGAAGTACAGGTCGCCGGGACGGGCGGTGAACGGCCGCAGGACGGCGTCGAGGGCGGCGCCCAGCACGGCCAGCGCCTCCGCCGCGGTGTCCGCACCGGGCGCCGGCGACATGTAGACCGAGTCGGCGCTGAGGTAGGGCCGGTCGGCGGGACCGTACAGCACGGGCGCGTATTCGATCCGTCCCTCCGTCCCGAGTCGCGGCATGCCGAACAACGGCCGGCGGAGCATCTCCTCCACGGCCGGGTCGAGCACCAGGTCGTCGACGAGCCCGACGGTGGTCGGCACCTTGTCCGGGTTCCGGAGGCAGACGAACGCGAGGTGGTCGGGGCGGAGCCGGAACCCCGCCTCCTCGGTGTGCCAGGCCAGTTCCCGTGTGCTGCTGGTGGCGCTGACGTGCTCCTCGGTGCCGCGGACCGGCACGATGTGGTTGACCAGATGCCCGTCCTGCACCGTGGACAGGGCGAACGCGTCGCCGATGAGCGACGCCGCCAGGACCAGCAGCAGCTGATGGCGGTAGGTCGCGTCCGATCGGCCGGACGCCCCGCGCCACGCCTCCTGCCAGTCCGGTGGGGTGGGCCCCAAGGCGTCATCGCGCACCGGCCAGCCCTCGACCACGAACAACGGCCGCTCGCGGCTCCGGCACGAAGCGAGGAAGGTCCGCAACCGCAACGGCAGGCGATGCGCGATGACCTCGGCCTCCCGCAGGAAGGCCGCGTCGTCCACCGCCCCGTGCCGCGCGGTCACCTCCGTGAGAAGCAGGTCGATCTCTTCGATCTCGCTGTCCCGCAACGTGAGACGGTCGACTCCGGTCACTTCCCTCCCCGGCGAAGAAGTCCTGGCGGCACGGGCCGTGCCACGGGGAACGGGACCGGTTCTCAGCGGACCGGAGGCGGCGGAGGCGGCGGAGGGGGCGGGGCGGGCCGCGGAGTCGTCGGAGCGGGAGGCGCCGGCCGCGGAGGAGGCTGTGGAGGAAACCGCATCGTCCGTCCCCGCGTCGGCGCATCCGGCCCTGCGGTCGTCATGGGCGTCCCGGGGGACGTCTCGTCGCTCGGCATCGCGCGTTCTCCTTGCTCGGTCCCCGTCGGCGGTCCCCGTCGGCCCCGAATGGTCCTCGCGCTCCTCGAAAATGGAGTCGCGTAACCGCCCTATCGTGTGCGCGCCGAGCCGTAACGTCAATGATGCAGGCCGATACCGTTCTCGTTCCGGTCCGCACCAGGAGTCGCTGAGTTCTCAGGACACCGCATATTTCACTGGCGGTTCGTGCGCGGGCCGGCGGACGGCGGCGCCGACGCTCCGGCATGAAGAAAGGCGCGCCCGAAATCCGGGCGCGCCTTTTCCCTGAGTCAGTCCTGCTCGGACCTGGCGCGGCGCATCAGCGCCGGCATCTGCTTGACCAGGATCGCGGCCATGGCGGCCGCCACCATCCCGACCATCAGCCGGGCCGCCATGGCCCGCATGGTGCCCTGCTTGCGCATGCCCGGCTGCCGCATGTTCTGCTTCCTCATTTCAACTCCTTCCCGTTCCGGTCGTGGCGCGGTCCGTGCCGCGCTGGTCGCCGGACGACAGCGCGGCCAGCAACCGGTCGAGACCGGCGCCGCCGAACAGGTCGGCCGGAGTATGCGGGGCCACCTGCGGCCAGTCGTACAGGACGATCGGCGCGGCGAGCATCGTGCCGTGGCCGCCCTGCGGGCCCGCCAGGACCGGCCAGAGGCCGTCGCTGCGGCACGCCGCCGCCGCGTCCGCCAGATGCCCGGGCGGGTCGGACGGCGAGACGAACGCACCGCCGGACGCGTCGGCGACGAGGTGCGCGCAGAGCATCGCCGTGGCGTGCGCCTCGTCGCGGTCGGCGGCGGTGCCGGTGTTGACGACCACGGCGCGCAGCCGGACGGCTCCGCACCCGGCCTGCTCGGCCGACAGCACGACCGTCCCGGACACCCGCTCCCAGATCCGGACGATCCAGGCCGTGCCGTCGATCGGCTCCTCGGCGAGGCCCGCGGCGATCGCGACGGGGACGCGCACGGGCGAGCGCAGCAGCCGCGCCACGCTCAGCCGGCCGCTGGTGATCTCCTGCTCGCGGGCCTCCGGCCGCGTCCGGTACGTGCCGGATCCGGCGCGCAGCTCCTGCACCGGGGCGTCGCCGTCCATCACCTGCCGGTGCACCGCGTGCAGGAACCGCAGCGTGAACTCCACGTTCGCGTCCGGCTCGGTCTCCATGAGGAATTCGGCGGAGATCGTCCAGCGGTCGCCGGACCGCTCCGCCTCGTCCTTGGGATGGACGCCGCCGATCGTCCAGCGCCGTTCCCGCCGCGGCGCCGAAGCCCGGTAAGGCCACAGCAGATGGCCTTCGTAAAGGACGGTTTCGGCGATCGCCCTCACGGGGTCCATGGCCCGCTCTCCTCGGGCCGCATCGCCATTTCCGCGCTCAATGCGACGTCGCGCAGGGCCGGGCCGGTGTCGTTCAGTGATTCCAGCCGCGCGACGTCGTCCAAGCGGGCCGCGGTTTCCGGCTCGTCCGTGGGGCCGTGCAGGGATTCCGCGGTGCGGAGCAGTTCGTCCACGGTGTCGTCGAAGGAGGTGTGCGCGCGGCGCGCCCGGTAGGCGGCCAGGCGGTCGAAGCGGTCCTCGTCCAGGCGCAGCCATCGCACGGCGCCGTAGTAGCGGTCGACGAGGCTCCGCCACCGCGCGACCGGAAGCTCGCCGGTCGCCCGGTGCCGGCACGGGATCTGCGCGGTGCGCAGCACGCCGTCCTCGCCCGGGTAGAAGACCGTCCCGTCGAAGGCGAGGTCGAGCGGGACGGCGCCGCCGTTCAGGGCGCGCAGGTACTGGTCGGCGGCGGCCTGCATGTCGTGGCCGCAGGGCAGCGCGACCGTCACCTCGGTCCCGCCGCGGAACGTCGGGACGGTCACGCCGATCCGCGCCCAGGTCAGCCCGCCCGCCGGATCGTCCGGCAGGGCGGACGGCCCGATCACGCGGATCAGCCGGGCGCGTTCGGCCTCGTCATGGCGGCGCCGCCCCGTCGCGATCGTCACCGTCGTGGTGAGCAGGACGCATTGGACGGGCCCGCCGTCGGGGCGGCGCAGTCCGATGCGCAGGTTGAGCGTGGGCGCCGCCGCGAACGGCTCGGGCTCGATGCCGAGCAGTTCCAGCGCCAGTTCCGGGACCGCGTTCGGGCGGGCGTCGCGCGCGTTCACGCGGGCCCCGCGCCGCATTCGCCGGCTGTGGTCATGGCCTTCCCCCAGAGATCATCGACCAATTCGGCCTGCCCGCCGGGATTCGCTCGCAAACACCGCCGGAAAACCCCTTCCGGGCAATTCCATGGTTGCGTAAAGCGGGTGCTCCTCCGGGGAAGATCCGGGCGGTGCGGCCCTTGCCGCCAAGCGAACCCAACCGACGGGAAAGCGCCCGAATGGGGGTGCGATATCGGGCTGCTTGCCCGATATGCGAGCGCCGGGCGCCCGGCCGGCGAGCGGAAGATTTTCCGCAGCCATGCCGGACCCGGACCCGTCCGCCACCTTGTTCTTCCTGCCGCTCGGTGACGAGCGCAACGCACGCGGCGGCACGGCATGGGCGTCATCCCGCGGAGCCCGCTCGCCCCCGCCGCCCCCGCTGACCGACCGGCATGGCGCCCCCGCAGCCCCGGCGGCGCAGCGGCCCCCGGCTTCAGACGGGCTGGCCGATGGGGCGGATGGTCAGGGTGTTGAGGTCGACGCCCGCCGGCTGGTCGAGGGCGTAGCAGACGGCGTCGGCGACGGGCTGGGGAGGCAGGGCGAAGGAGGGCGCGCCGGCGTCCTGCCAGAAGGGCGTGTCGATCATGCCGGGGTTGACGAGGGTGACGCCGATGCCGCGGGTCGTGGCGTGCATGCGCAGGTTCTCGGCGAGGCCGGTGGCGGCCCACTTGGTGGCCGAGTAGAGATTGCCGGGAGAGTTCTTCAGCCCGGCGACGCTGCCGATGAGCACCAGCCGCCCGCCGGTGGCCTCGAGGTGGGGCAGGGCGGCGTGCGCCAGCAGGGCGGGCCCGAGGACGTTGGTGAGGACCATCGGCGCCCACGACGTCGGGTCGCCGGCCCCGATGGAGTCACCGGTCATGAATCCGGCGTTCGCCACGGCGGCATCCAGCGCGCCGAAGTGCTCCACGGTGCGGGCCACGGCGGACTCGGCGGCCTCCCAGTCGGCCGCGTCCGCGATCATGCCGAGCAGCCGGTCGGGGTGGCCGGTCTCGTCCAGGAAGGCCTTCAGCTTGGTCTCGTCGCGGCCGGTGACGGCCACGCGGTGGCCGCGGTCGAGCAGCGATCGCGCGGTGTGCGCTCCGATACCGCTGGTCGCGCCGGTGATCAGTACGGTCTTGGTCGCCATGTCATGCTCCTGGGATGTGGGTGGCGGACGGCGGCGAAGGAGTGCCGTCCGGAGTGCCGATCCCACGAAACCGCTGCCGTCAGGGGCGAACAAGGTCGCGTTTATGGGGGGTATAAACACGACCCCCTTTGGTCGCCGGCCCATAGGTACCGTGGACGAATGGAGTCTCCACCCGAGAGCCGCGCCGGCGATCGCACCGACAACCGCTCGGACATCCGCAACTTCCTCGCGAGCCGGCGCGCCAGGCTCACCCCGGAGCGGGTCGGGCTGCCCACGACCGGACGGCGCCGGGTTCCGGGACTGCGTCGCGAGGAGGTCGCGGCGCTCGCCGGCGTGAGCACCGAGTGGTACACGCGGCTGGAGAGGGGCCACATCGGCGGCGTGTCCGAGGACGTGCTGGAAGCGGTCGCCCAGGCATTGCTCCTCAACGAGGACGAGCGCATCTACCTGTTCGATCTCGCCAGAGCGGCTCGCCCCGCCCGCCGCGCGGCGCACCGCCGCCGCAAGGACATCGAGATCCCGCCATCCGTCCAGTGGATGGTCGACTCCATGACCATGGCCCCCGCCTTCGTGCGCAGCGGCCGCTTGGACATCGTCGCGAGCAACGCGCTGTGCAGGGCTCTTTACTCACCGATGTTCGACAGCGACACCACCGCCGATCGGGGCTGCGCCAACTTCCCCCGCTATTTCTTCCTCGACCCCGGCTCTTCCGATTTCTTCGTCGACTGGGAGGAAGGCGCGAAGGCCACGGTCGCCGTGCTCCGCGCCGAAGCAGGACGCGAGCCCCACGACCGGGCCCTGCGTGAGCTCGTCGGCGAACTGTCCACGCTCAGCCCCGAGTTCCGCACCATGTGGGCCAGCCACGACGTCCGGATCCACCACGAGGGCGTCAAGCGGCTGGACCATCCCGAGGTCGGCCGCCTGGAGCTGGCCTTCCGCTCCCTGGACCTGCCCCTGGCCCAGCGGGCCGTACACGACCTGACCGTCTACGCGGCCGAGCCGGGCACCCCCTCGGAGGACCGCCTCAAACTCCTCGCCAGCTGGACGGCACCTCACCCCTCGGCCACGGACCCGATCCGCCCGCCCCGCTGACCCGGCACGTTCCGGTCCGGTGACAGGACCGGGTCGGCCCGGACCAGTGGCGGGACGGCCGCCGCCGGCGTGCTTCAGGTGTGCGGTCAGGCCGGCCGGGCGGCGGGCCGGAGGCCGTCCATCAGGAGGTCCAGCAGGCGATCGGCCCTGGCTTCATGCCGGGGCCGGGGGGCCACGGTGAAGATGCCGATGAGGGACGCGGCGATGTCCTCTGCGGTGACGTCGGAGCGCAGGTCGCCCGCCGCGCGGCCGGCGTCGAGGATCGTGGTGATGGCCGCCAGTAGCTCGGTCCGGGTCCGCGCATGGGCGATCTCGCCCGACTCGATCATGGCGAGCAGCGTGTCGAGCATGCCGTTCTTGGTCGCGATCCAGTCTCCGAACAGGTCCGTCCAGCGCCGCATCGCCGCAGCCGGGGGCAGCCGGCCGAGCAGCTCGCGGGCGCCGGCCGTGAGCCGCACGACCTGGTCCCGGTAGACCGCGTCGACCAGCGACTCGCGGGTCGGGAAGTGCCGGTAGAGCGTGGCGATGCCGACCCCGGCCTCGCGGGCGATCGCGCGCATCGGCGGCTCGGTGTCGGCCGACGCGAAGACGCGGGCCGCCACCGCGAGCAGCTGCTCGCGGTTGCGGGCCGCGTCCGCCCGTGGCGCGCGAACTCCTCCGTCAGCCAAAACGGATCACGTTCCGTTTGCGCTAGAGTGGCTCATGTAAACGGAGCATAGTCCGTTTCAGTGTCCCTCGTCCTCGCGGAAGCGGGCGAGCATGCAGTCATGGAGCGATCAGATGCCGGTGAACACGAGCAGGGCGGTCCGACTCGACTCCTTCGGCGGCCCCGAAGTCCTGAACGTCCGCCGGGTGCCCGCGCCGCAAGCCGGCCCGGGGCAGATCCGCGTGCGGGTCACCGCGGCCGGACTGAACCCGATGGACTGGATCATGACCGCCGACGCGGACACCGCCGCCGGGTTCGGCCTGAGCCTGCCGGCCGGGTTCGGAACCGACTACGCGGGAGTGGTGGACCAGGTCGGTGACGGGGTGACCGGGTTCGCGCCCGGCGACCGGGTATTCGGCGGCGCCCTGTCCCGCGCGGTCGCCGACTTCGTGGTGGTGGACGCGGCCGGGGGCACTGCGGCGAACGAGGCGCACCAGACCCCCGACGGCATCGACGACCGCACCGCCGCCACCCTCACGATCGCGGGCCGCACGGCCGCCGCCGCCCTCGCCGTCGTCGGCCCCGGCCCGGACGACACGGTGCTGATCGGCGGCGCGGCGGGCGGGGTCGGGGTGTTCGCGGTCCAACTGGCCCGGCTCGCCGGCGCGCGGGTGATCGGGACGGGATCGGCGGCATCGTCCGATTTCCTGCGCGGCCTCGGGGCCGAGCCGGTCGACTACGGCGACGGCCTGGCCGACCGGGTCCGGGCCCTCGCTCCGGGCGGTGTCACCGCCGCCGTCGACCTGCACGGGACGGAAACGGTGCACGCCGCAAGGGAACTCGGCGTCCCGGACGCCCGCATCTGCACCATCGCCGCGCAGGTCGACGGCGTGTCACCCGCCAATGGCGCGAACGCCGTTCCCGGCGCCCTGGAAGAGATCGCCCGCCTGGTCGCGGCGGGCCGGCTCCGGGTGCCCATCGCGGCGGGCTTCCCGGTCGAGCAGATCCGCCCCGCGGCCGAGCTCCAGGCCGGCCGGCACGTGAAAGGCAAGGTCGTCATCGACCTCTAGACCAGCACCGGCGACTGCGAGAGCACTACTAGTCAGGTGTCTGCCGGGTCGCCGGGCGGGTGCTGGAGGAACCACTCCACGATGCCCGGCATCCGCGGCTCGAAGGCCCCGGGTACGGAGATGTTGAGCGCCCCTGCCCGCTCGCCGCTGCGGTTCTGGAAATCGTGGGGAGTGCCGCCGGGAGCCACCACGAACGATCCCTTGGGCGCGTCGATCCAGCGGTCTCCGACGAGGAAGGTCATCGTGCCGTCGAGGACGTAGAAGACGTCGTCCTCCGGATGGGTGTGGGCCCCCGGTCCCGTGGTGTGCGGCTCAAGCCACCATTCCGAGATCGAATAGCGGTCGGCCGTCTCCGTCCCGTCCGCCTTGAACACCGCGTTGATGCGCCCCATGTCGTAGTGGCGCCCCTCACCGGGCGCACGGTGGACGGGGAGCCGCTCGTCTGAGTCCGTCTTCATACCTGGACGGTAAGCGCCCGAGGCCGGCCAGGTCTTGGACGAATGGGAACCCGGCCGCCTTGATCTGTCATTCGTGGAGGAACTGCGCGAGCGCCGCCCGGATCTCGGGTCGGTGGCCGCCCGCGCCCAGTTCGAGGATCGCGGCCTCCACGACGGCGCTGTTCCACAGCGAGGTTGACGCTCATGCCGGCCAGGCCCGTCCGTTCCGCCAGGAGGCCACCGGGCCCGAGCCGCGCGAGATCGTGCGCCACACCCGGCGGCGCACCAGGCACCGGCCGCCGCGGGCGACGACGACCGGACCGCCACCCCGCCCTCCCCCACCAGCGTCCGCAACACCCGCCACGACGGCAGCCCCACGCCTGCCGGTGGCCATGACGGAGCCCGAGAAATGCGCTGAAGGTAACCTGGTCGAGTACCCGCACCCACCTGGACCGGAGGCACGACGAGCCATGCACGCGCTGACTCTCCCATTGCCGTCCGGTGACACCTGGACTCGTGCAGACTATGAGGCTCTGCCCGAAGACCTTCCGGTGCGGTTGAGCCTGGTTCACGGGGAACTTGTTGTGAACCCACGTCCCCGCCCGATCCGCCAGCGCATCGCGCGGCGTTTGGCGGCTCGAATCGAAGACGCCGCTCCCGATGCCTGGCAGGTCGACACCGACGTGGACGTCCTCTTGGACGACGACGAGCTGGAGCCGGTCGAGATCGCCCCTGACATCGTCGTGTACTCCGCTGACCACGACGTCTACCAGCGTCCCATCCCCGCCGATCTGATCACTCTCGTCGTCGAGGTGGTGTCGCCGTCCACCAAGCGCAAGGACCGGCGGATACAACCGGCCCTGTACGCGGAGGCGCAGATCCGTCACTACTGGCGGGTGGAGACCGACCAGACCGCACCGGCTTTCGCCGTCTACACCTATGAGCTGGACGACGCCACCGGCGGATATGTGGCGACCGGCGTGCACCATGACCGGATCACCGCGACCTTGCCGTTCGACCTCGACATCGACCTCAAGGCCGTCCACGAACGCTGAGGACCGCCCAGCGAGTGGCGAGAGCGAAGTTCACGGCGGTGCGTAGGGCCGCGCGGGCGACCAGCAGGACGGGGCCGTCCGGGTCCTTGCTGCCCCGCACCGCCACCGCATCCGCCTTGATCTGTTATTCGTGGAGGAACTGCGCGAGCGCCGCCCGGATCTCGGGTCGGTGGCCGCCCGCGCCCAGTTCGAGGATGGCGGCCTCCACGACGGCGCTGTTCCACATGGCCGCGCTCGGCCCGGGGTGCGCCCAGCCCATGGCGGTGAAGTCGGGGCTGGTCTGCTGGATGACCAGCTTGTTGCGGGACGCGATCGCCTCGATGATCGCGGGCTCGACGCGGGCCTCCAGGAGCAGGGCCCGGACGCCGCGGTGGCTCAGGCATTGGTCGAGGTAGGCGTTCGCGGCCGCGAGGAGCCTGTCCCGGCCCGGCGCCATTCCCGCGATCGTCTCCGCGATCTCGGCGAACGTGCGGTCGTGGAACTCGGTGTGCAGCGCGAGCAGGAATTCCGACCGGTCGCGGAAGTGGTGGAAGAAGGTGCCCTTGGCCACGCCCGCCTCGGTGACGATGAGGTTGACGCTCATGCCGGCCAGACCCGTCCGTTCCGCCAGGGTCAGGCCCGCGGCGATGAGCTGCCTGCGGGTGGCCGCCGCGCGCTGCTGCCGGATGCCGGTGCTCACTGCGCGCTCCCGGCGGTCGCCACCGATTCCAGGAAAGGCAGGATCAGGTCCAGGAACCCGTCCGGGTCGGAGGCGAAGGCCACGTGCCCGGTGTTGAGGGTCCGCAGGTCCGCGCCGGGTATCGCCTCCTGCGTCCGGCGTGCGGCGGACAGGGGGAGGACGATGTCCCGCGCCCCCCATGCCAGCAGCACGGGAACGCCGAGCCGGGGCCCCTCGGTCCGCAGGTCGTAGGACGGATCGGCGATGCTCCGCCACAGCGCGGCGGAGACGGCGGCGCCCGTCCTGCTGCGCGCCCGGTCCTGGACCCGGCGGGTGATGGCGCGGAGCCGGTCGCTGTCCGGTTTCATGTACCGGGGAACGAGCCGGGGGAACACCGCCCGGTTGACGGCCGGGACGCCCAGCAGGCGGGCCGCGAGCCGGGGGACCTTGACGAAACCGCCGGCATTGACCAGGACGAGCCCGGCGACCCGGTCCGGGTGTTCCAACGCGAGCCTGGCCGCGGCGTACCCGCCGACCGAGTTGCCGACGAACACGGCCCGCTCGAGATCCAGCTCGGCGGCGAAATCGGCGAGGACGCCGGCCAGCAGCGGCGCGGTCACCGACTGCGGCCCGGCGGGCATCTCGGAGCTGCCGTGGCCCGGCCAGTCCACGGCCAGTACCCGGTGGCCGGCGTCCGCGAGCGGTCCGGCGACGGCGTCGAAGTCGGTGTGGTCGTGCAGGCTGGCGTGCAGCAGGACGACCGGCCGGCCGCTTCCCTGCTCGGCATAGAACACCCGTCCCGCTCTGGTCTGGACGAAAGGCATCGCTGACCCCCACTCAGTGACCGACCGGTCGGTCAGCCTAATCCGCAGGCTAACTCCCACCCCTGTCGAAGGCAACCCCCGGGTCGGCAGAGCCCATCGGCCCGCTCGACACGCCATCACGGTGTGGCTGGGCCATCCGGCCGGGCCGCTCAGCCGCCTTGCCGCCGGATTCAGGCCCGAGTCATCCAGTACGCGACGACCAGGACTACGGCCAGGCCGCCGTCCCATCCGATCGTCGCGGCGGCCTCGGCGGCGCCGCCGCGTGCCAGATAGACGGCGGCGGTCAGGGCCAGCGCCGCCTTGTCGGCGATCAGGAGCGCCCACACCGCGCCGTGCACTCGCGGCCGCACCGCCAGCAGGACGAACAGCCCGGCGCACAGGAACAGCCCGTACATCCGCCAGGTCTGCACGACCAGCACCGTGTCATCGGCCCGGGTGACGTCGGAGATGGCCGAGACGGCGGCGGCCAGCGCCGACACGGCCGCCAGCCAGGTGAGTACGCGGCCGGCAGTTCCCAATCGGGACGAGACGGCGGCGGGCATCGAAGAATCCATGATCAGCTCCCGTATGCGATACTTTGTCGCGTTAGCGCGCAGTGTGGCACGCCTGGAATACCTAACGCAACGAGTTGTCGCATTGGATCTGAGGAGCCATGTCCCAACCACGGCCCGGAGGACGCACCGCACGCACCCGCACCGCCGTGCTCGAAGCGACCATCGACCAGCTGACCGAGGCCGGATACGCGGGGCTCAGCGTCGACGCCGTCGCCCGCCGCGCGGGCGTCCACAAGGCGACGCTCTACCGCCGATGGGGCACTGCCGACGGCCTCCTGCTCGACGCGCTGACGCTCTTCGCCGACCGGTCCGTGGCCATGCCCGACACCGGCACCCTCGACGGCGACCTGCGTGACATCGCCCGCTCCGCCCTCGCGATCCTCACCGACCGCGCCGGACAGGCGCTGATCCGCGCGGTGGTGTCGGCCGGCCACGACAACCAGGTCGCCCAGGTCATCCGCGCCTTCTGGACCCGGCACAACACGATGGTCGCCCGCGTCGTCGAGCAGGCCGCCGACCGTGGTGAACTCCCCGCCGGCACCGAGCCCGCCGACGTGGCACGCGCCATCGGCGCTCCCCTGTACATGCGCCTGCTCGTCACTGCCGAGCCCCTCGACACCGCGGCCGCCGACCAGTCCGCCGCCGCTGTGGCCGCCGCCGCCCGCGCCGGCGTCTTCGCCCGCCCCTCGGCCCACGACGCCGAGTCTCCGGCCTGACGGCCCGCGCCCAACCCGGAACCGTCCTGCGGGCAGGCCGTGCCGGGCCGGCCGACGTACGGGCTCGGGACCACACCGGGATCGAACACGTGATGCACCACGTCGCATACGACTCCCACCCAACTGCGGACCCGCCTTCATCGGCACCCCGGAAGAACTCGCGGCTCACGAGGAGGGGTAAACGACAAGTCGGTGTCCCCGCCATGACTCAGTCTTGTGGGAGGCAGGGGAACAGTTGTAGACCGGTCAGCGAGTGCTGAGGGCAGAGTTCACCGCATTGCGCAGGGCCGCGCGGGTGACCAGCAGGACGGGCCCGTCCGAGTCCTTGCTGTCCCGCACCGCCACGGCGTCCGCAACCGCCCCGGCCGCGTCCGCCAACTCGACGCACTCAGCCGCGTTGGAGCCGCTGTGCGTGCTCTTTCGCCAAGAGAGTTCCGCCAGCTCGATGCAGTTGCCGCCATTGGGGCCGCTGTAACTGCTCTTACGCCAGTGGGCGCTTTTCAGGGACATGGTTTCAGTGTCGAACGCGGGGACGCGGCTGTCACGGGTCCGGGCTCACACCGAGAGGCGTCCAGCGTCCGAAGGAAGGTGCAGACCGTCACGGCAAGGCGACGGACGCCCTCCGTGGTACGCGGCGGGCCGACCAGAGGTTAGGCGGACGGCCCGCCGCGACTCAGCCTTGCGGGAGGCGGGGGGAACGATTGTGGAGCGGTCAGTGAGTACTGAGGGCGGAGTTCACGGCGCTGCGCAGGGCCGCGCGGGTGACCAGCAGGACGGGGCCGTCCGGGTCCTTGCTGTCCCGCACCGCCACCGCGTCCGCCGCCCCGGCCGCATCCGCCAACTCGACGCACTCGCCGCCGTTGTTCAAGCTTCGCGTCGACTTTCGCCATGCCAGGTTGCTCAAGTCCATCGTTCTTTGGCCACCTTCCTTATGAGGTCCCGCGACATGTCCCCTGGGAGAGTCCTGTTTCGGAGGTCGACCAGAACGCGTGAGACCGCTGCCAAGTCTGCGGGGTCGTCAGTCGTGAGCCCTCGAATAGCCGTCTCCACGTAGGCTACTCGGCTCATGTCGGCCATCGTAGCCACGATGAAGCTGCTGCCGTTTCCACCGTGCTCGCCACTGCTCAGGACGACCTGCACGGTGACGTTGGGCAGCTCGCTGAGGGACAGGAGGTGATCGAGTTGCTCTCTCATCGTCTCCGCGGTACCGACTGGCCGGTAGAGAGTCTGCTCATCGACCAGGAAGGTGACCGCTGGAGCATTCTCCCTGACGAGGATCTTCTGCCGTTCGAGCCGGGTGGCGATGGCCTCCTCGTTGCCGTCGAGAATGGCGGCCACGTATGACGGTGATTGCGCGAGCCCGGCTACCACGCTCAATTGGTAGCAGGTCAGTTCGATCGCATCGGCCTCTATCTGCGGCCAGTCGAACCAGATGGGAACCGGGTGGCCGTCCTTGTTGAGGTCCTCCCAGAGACTAATGAGTGCGCCACCAGCTTCAAGGTAGTCGTCCACGATCTCGACGAAGGCCCGGGTGGCGCGCCTCTTGCCTGCCTCGATCTTGCTGACCTGGGGTGCGCTGACCTTGGTCAGGTGAGCGATGGTCTCCTGCTTGACCTTCTTGACCTCCCGCATTCGCCGCATCTGGCGACCGAATGCGACGAGGGCCGGGGACTCGCTTGGACGCTGCCGACGACGTGGCATCACTACCTGCCTCTCGGGGGCACATGTCGACCAGGGGGTCTGACATGCCAGCTCTTGCCAAACATGCCAGGCACGCTGACTATAACGCGCAAGTAGCGCACTGTGTGGCTGATAGCACACACAGTGAGGAGAAGGATCATGGGTGAGGCGGCGCGGCGTGAGAACGAGATGGTGGTGAAGCACGACCTCACGGTTGTTGCGGAGGTGCGGCGGTTCGTGCGGCTGGTCACCGGTCAGTGGGGCATGGACGACTTCGTGCCGTGCCTGGTGGCCAGCGAGCTCGTCACCAACGCGCTGCGGTACGCCTCGGCGTCGGACGACGATGTGACGTTCCGGATCGGGCGGGCCGAGGACGGCGCGCTGTGGATGGAGGTCCAGGACGCGACGTGCGACCTGCCGTGCATCCAGCGGGCCGACACGATCAGCGAGGCCGGACGGGGCCTGTTCATCGTCGATCAGTTCACCCGCTGCTGGGGCGTACGGCCGGTCGCCGGCAGCGCGGGCAAGGTCGTCTTCGCGGTCCTCAACCCCTGAGCGCGCGTCCTGCTTCGTTGGCTTGCGGCGAGTCGTCGTTAAACGGCTGCTCATAACGACGACTCGCCGCAAGTCAACGAAGCGCAGTCGTCACGTCGGCGACAGCGGCGGGAAATCGGTTGATCATCTGGGCTTCGGCGAGGCGGCCGAGCATTCAGGGGTTTCCCCGATCGGTGAGGATGGCCATGTGCCTTGATGGACGATGCGAGCGGCACGCCGCCGCGCTGCCGGCCGGCGACGGCGCGCACACCCTGGACCGGCGGCGGCTGCTGATGGCGGCCGCGACCGGAGCGGCGCTGACGCTCGTCCCCGTCTCCTTCCCCCGGGCGCGCGCCGCCACAGGACCCGCGGCCCCCGGCGGCGGATCCGGCGAGGAGGTCAGCCGCACCGTGACCGGGCACCTGGAGACCGGCGCCGCCGACTTCGTGTACCTGCCCGTCGAGGTACCGAAGGGCGTGCGGAAGATCGCCGTCGAGTACTCCTACGACAGGCCGGCCGTCCCGGCGGGCACGCCCGGCAACTCCTGCGACATCGGGATCTTCGACCAGCGCGGCGTCAAGTTGGGCGGGAAGGGCTTCCGCGGCTGGTCCGGCGGCTTCCGCACCTCGTTCGAGATCAGCGCCGCGGAGGCCACGCCCGGCTATCTCCCCGGCCCGATCGGGGCCGGGACGTGGAACATCGTCCTCGGCCCGTACCAGGTCGCGCCGCAGGGCATGGACTACCAGGTCAAGATCACTCTGACGTACGGCAGGGGCGGCGCACCGTTCAAGCCGAACTACCCGCCCACCAAGGCGAAGGGACGGGGGCGCGCCTGGTACCGGGGCGACGGCCACCTGCACACCGTCCACTCCGACGGCCGGCGGCTCCCGTCCGAGGTGGCGGCCGGGGCACGGGCGGCCGGGCTCGACTTCATGGTCTCCACCGACCACAACACCTCCTCGTCCCACGGCGTCTGGGGCGAGTTCGCCGGGGACGACCTGCTCATCATCACCGGCGAGGAGGTCACCACCCGCAACGGGCACTGGCTGGCGCTCGGCCTGCCCGCCGGCGAGTGGATCGACTGGCGCTACCGCGCCCGGGACGACGGCTTCGCCCGGTTCGCCCGCCAGGTGCGCCGCTCCGGCGGCGCCGTCGTGCCCGCCCACCCGTACTGCCCCTACGTCGCCTGCCAGTGGAAGTTCGGCTACGCCGACGCCGACGCGGTCGAGGTGTGGAACGGCCCGTGGACCTATGACGACGAGTCCGCGGTCGACACGTGGGACGCCAGGCTCGGCGAGGCGGTGCGGACGGGCAAGGGCTGGCTGCCCGCGATGGGCAACAGCGACGCGCACAGCGAACCGCAGGTCATCGGGCTGCCGCACACCGTCGTGCACGCCGACGAGCTGAGCACCGCCGCCGTCCTGGACGGGATCCGCGCCGGGCGCAGCTGGATCGCCGAGTCGTCGTCGGTGGACCTGGCGTTCACCGCGACCGCCGGAGGGCGGGAGGCGGGCATCGCGGACACGCTCACCGCGAAGGCCGACGCCCCCGTCGACGTGCGGCTGGAGGTGTCCGGCGTGCCGAACGGGACCGTCCGGTTCGTCACCGACGAGGGCCAGATGCACCAGGAGTCGCTCCCGGCCTCCGGGAAGGGCACCGTGGTCTGGCGGACGACGACGTCGCTCGCGGCGTACGTGCGGGCGGAGGTCCGCCACCCGATGGCCGACGGCGGCCCCGGCAAGGGCAACACGATGGGGCCGGCCCTGGTCTGGGGCCCGATGGCCGCGCTCACCAATCCGATCTTCCTCAAGCGCGCCTGAAAGCCCCGTGCCGGGGGTTCCGGTCCGGCCGGAACCCCCGGGCCGCAGTCACTTGTTGAGCGGGTCGCGGGGGAGGCGGAGGATGCGCTCGGCGATCTGATTGCGGGTGATCTCGGACGTGCCGCCGGCGATGGACATGCCGCGCGAGCCGAGGCGCATGCGGCCGGCGAACGCGGCCAGGCCCTCGTCGAAGACCAGGTCGGGCCCGGCGAAGGCGGACAGCAGGCCGGCGGTGGCGTGGCCGTGCTCGGCGAGGACGAGCTTGGTGATGTTGCCCTCGGGGCCGGGCTCGCCGCCGGCGACGGCCCGCTCGGCGCTGCGCAGGTTGAGCAGGCGCAGGGCCTGGGCCTCGGCCTCGTGGGCGCCGACGCGTTCGGCGGCGGCGGGGACGCGGTCCGGGTGCTCGGTGCACAGTTCGACGAGGTCGGGCAGCTGGTAGGAGCCGCCGACGCCGCCGCCGATGCTGACGCGCTCGTTGCCGAGGGTGGCGCGGGCGACGGTCCAGCCCTGGTTCGGGGTGCCGACGACGTCGGAGTCGGGGACGAAGACGTCGGACAGGAACACCTCGTTGAACTCCGAGTCGCCGGTGATCTGGCGGAGCGGGCGGACCTCGACGCCGGGGTGCTCCATGTCGATGACCATCATCGTGACGCCGGCGTGCTTGGGGGCGTCGGGGTCGGTGCGGACGGTCGCGAAGCCCCAGCGGCAGTAGTGGGCGCCGCTCGTCCAGACCTTCTGGCCGTTGACGATCCAGCCGCCATCGGTCTTGACGGCGCGGGTCCTCACGGACGCGGCGTCCGAGCCGGCCTCGGGCTCGCTGAACAGCTGGCACCAGACGTCCTCGCCGAGCAGGGCGGGCCGCACCCAGCGGTCGATCTGCTCCTGGGTGCCGTGCTGGATCAGGGTGAGGATGTTCCAGCTGGTGATGCCGTACTGCGGGCGCTTGACCCCGGCGGCCCTGAACTCCTCGTCGATGACGAGCTGGACCGCGGCGGGGGCCGCCAGGCCCCAGGGCTTCGGCCAGTGCGGCTGGACGTAGCCGGTCTCGATGAGCCGGACGCGCTGCTCCTCCTTGGGCAGCGCGGCGATCTCGCGGGCCAGCTCGCGGATCTTCGCGCGCTCGGCCTCGGCCTCCGGCGGCAGGTCGAGGGTGGCGGTGCGGGCGACGCCGGCGGCGCGCAGCCGGGTGACGTCGCGGGCGGCGGCCTCCGGGTCGACGACCGCCTCGATGGCGGCGGCGCGGCGCATCAGCAGGTGGGCGTCGTGCTCCCAGGTGAAGCCGATGCCGCCGTGCACCTGGATGTTCAGCCCGGAGTCGTCGAGGAAGGCCGGGACGGCGAGGGCGGCGGCGACGGCGGCGGCCAGCTCGAACTGGTCGGCCGGTCCGGACGCGGCGCGCGCCGCGTCCCACACGGCGGCGGTGCCGAGCTCGGCGGCCACCAGCATGTTCGCGCAGTGGTGCTTGACGGCTTGGAACGTGCCGATCGTGCGGCCGAACTGCTGCCGGACCTTGGCGTACTCGGTGGCGGACTCGACGCATTCGAGCGCGCCGCCGACCGCCTCGGCGGAGTACAGGGTGCGGGCGAGGGCGACGGCGTGGCCGGCGGCGCCCTCGATGACCTCGGCGGACGCGCCGTCGAGGCGGACGCGGGCGCTGCGGCGGGACGGGTCGAGGTTCGCCGGCACTTCGACGGTGACGCCCGGGGCGTCCGCGCGGACGATCACGACATCGTCGCCGGCGACCAGGACCAGCAGGTCGGCGGGGCCGCCGCCGAGCACCACGGCCTGGCCGGACGCGGTGCCGCCGTCCACGGTGACCGAGCCGTCCAGCCCGAGGGCGGCAGGCGTCCCGCCCGAGGCCAGGCCCGGCAGCAGGCGGGCGCGCTGCTCGCCGGTGCCGCACGCGGCGATCACCGCGGACGCCGCCATGGTCGGGACGAGCGGGCCGGGCGCGGCGGCGCGGCCGAGCTCCTCCACGACGACGACCAGCTCGGGGAGCCCGTAGCCGCCGCCGTCGTGCTCCTCGGGCAGGTGCAGGCCGAGCAGGCCGAGGCCGGCGAACTCCTTCCAGAACGCGGGGAGGGTCTCCTCACCGGCCTCCAGCAGCGCCCGGTTCGCGGCGCGCGCGTCGTGGTCGCGCAGGAACGCGCGCGCCGTCCGCGCCAGTTCGCGATGCTCCTCGCTGATGGCGATCGCCATGGGTCCTCCCTGGGTGTTCCGCGCCGGCGGCGCATGTCGGGGTGCGCTCAGCTAATAATTGCTCGCTTACACCCCGTCCTGTCCACCGGCCCCCCGCGGACGTCATCCCCGTCCGGCCGCGTCCGCCGGCGGGAGGACGGACGCCGCGGGCACGAGCACCGCCAGCACGGCCAGCGGGATGAGCACCGCCCTGGCTCCCTCGTGCTTGAAGACGAAGGCGGCGGCCAGCGCGCCGAGCAGGAAGAAGACGATGACGAGCGCCTGCAGGACATGGCCCAGGCGGCTCTGGTTCGGCAACCGGTCCCCGTGCAGGCGGGTGCTCAGGCCGACGGTGAACGACATGATCGTCCCGGTGATGAAGACGGTCGTCACGCCGGACACCCCGAGCCGCGTGACCGCCGCGCCCTGCAGCCCCATGGCCACGCCCGCCAGCGCGATGTAGCCGTATCTCGGCGCGCCGTGCGCCGGTCCGCCGTGCGCCTCCCACCAGAGGTACCAGGCGGCGAGCGGCAGCAGTTCCAGCGCGAGGCAGGAGGCGAGGAGCCGCCGTCCGGACGGGAACAGGCCGCCGGCGACCGCGCCCGCGACGAAGGCGCCGAGCGCGCAGGCCGACCGCAGCGCGGCGGCGGTCTTCCCCGTGGCGATGCCGATGCCGAGCAGTGCCGTGTTGCCGGTCATGTTCGCCGTGAAGACGTGCCCGAGGCCCAGGTAGCTGACGACGTCCACGGCGGCGGCGACCACGGCCAGGCCGGGAAGGATGACGGCCTGCCTGGCCGCTGGGAAAGCCATGCCCCCGCATTACCCGGCGCGCGCGGCCCGATGCGGGATCAGTCGCCGGTCCGGTCGGCGGGGCCGTCGCCGGGCTCGCCGGCCTTCCGGTCCTCGCCGGACGGGCGGGTCGGCTCGTCCTCGCCGGACGGGCGGGGCGGCTCGCCGGGGTCGGTGGCGGCGGCCACCTCCGGGGGCAGGTCCTCGGGCGGGTCGCGCAGCGCGGGCCAGGCCCGGTAGATGACCGCCACGACCGGCACCGCGACGGCCGCGCCGGGGATCCCGCCGACGATGCCGCCCACGCTGATCGCCAGGATGATCGCGAGGGGGTGCAGCCGGACGAGCCGGCCGACCAGCAGCGGCTGCAGCAGGTGGCTCTCGGCCTGATGCTCGACGATCAGCACGCCGAGGAAGATCAGCGCGATGACGCCGCCCTTGGCGGCGAACGCGACCGCGACCGCGAGCGCGCCGCCGACCAGGATGCCGACGATCGGGATGAAGCTGCCCAGGAAGATGACGACGGCGAGCGGCGCGACCAGCGGGACGCCGAGGGCCGCCAGCACCACCGCCAGCACCACCGCGTGGATGGCGGCGACCATGACGGTCCCGTGCACGTACTGCGACAGCGTCTCCCAGGCGGCGCGTCCGGCGCGGTCGATGCGGACGCGGTAGCGGCCCGTCCCGCCGATCAGCCAGGCCCAGATCCGGGCGCCGTCCTTGAGCAGGAAGAACGTGATGAACAGCATCAGCACGAGGGCGGCGAGCACCTCGATGGTGACCGCGCCCGCCTGCACCGCGGTGTTCGCCAGCTTGCCGCGCCGCTTCTCCAGGTAGTTGACGCCCTGGTCGATGGAGTCCTGGATCTGGGAGTGCTTGACGTGCAGCGGGCCGGTCTCCAGCCAGTGCTGCAGGGACTGCGCGGTGGACTGCACCTCGTCGGCGAGCTTGGGGAACTCGGAGTTCGCCTGGATGCCGACGAAGGTGCCGATCCCGCCGAGCACCGCCAGCGCGAGCAGCATCGTGATCCAGGTGGCGGCCAGGGCCGGCAGCCCGGCCCGTTCGAGCCGGGCGGTGAGGGGGCGCAGCAGCGCGCAGAAGAACAGCGCGATCGCGCACGGCAGGAAGACGATCTTCAGCGTGCCGATGATCCAGACCACGCCGTAGCCGACCGCGCCGATGGCGATCAGCCGCCAGGACCAGGCCGCCGCCGCGCGCAGCAGGGGCGGGGCCGGCGGCGAGGGCGCCGCCGCGGACCGCCGGTGTCGATCGTCGCTCATCCGCGTCCATCCGCAGGGACGCCCCTCTTCTCCCCCACGCAAGGCACTCTATGCGTCCGGCCCGCGTCAGGTGCGGCGCTGGAACCCCTTGATCGCGATCGCGGCGGCGACGGCGCCGACCGCCCCGCTGACCGCCAGCGCGGTGACGGCGTCGGCGAGCGCGGGGCCGCCGAGCGCGAGGGCGCGGGCCGCCTTGATCCCGTAGGTGGCGGGGTTGGCGCGGACGACCGCGCGCAGCCAGCCGGGCAGGGCGCCCACCGGGACGAACGCGTTCGACGCGAAGACCAGCGGGAACGTCGCCAGGCCCGCGACGCTCTGCACCAGTTCGGTGTTGCGGATCCAGCACGCGATGGCGATGAAGATCCAGCCGAGGCAGCAGCCGACGGCGAGCGCGAGCGCGGCGGCGCCGAGCGCGCCGAGCGGCCCGCCGGCCGGCCGGAACCCGAGCAGCGCCGCCGCGAGGACGAGCAGCAGCAGCTGCTGGAGGGCGCAGCGGACGGTGTCGGCGACGCTGCGGGCGAGCAGCACCGATCCGGGCCAGATCGGCATCGAGCGGAACCGGGCGATGATCCCGCCGCGCATCTCCTGGGTGAGCCCGACGGCGGTGTTCAGCGCGGCCTGCATCGCCGACGTCACCATGATCGCCGGGACGAGGAAGTCGACATAGCGGACGCCCGCCGGGAAGCCGGGCGCCCGCGCGACGCCGCCGAACAGCTGGCTGAACATGCCCAGCATCAGCAGCGGGCCCAGCATGCTGGCGACGACGAGCCGCGGGTCGAGGACGAGCGCGCGCAGCGACCGCCCGGTGAGGACCCGCAACTGCGTCCCGATCCCGGCGTCCTGCGCGGCGGGCAGCCGGGCGCCCGTGCAGGCGGGCGCGTCCGCGACCCGGTCTTCGACCGTCATGGCGCCTCCGCGCGGGCGGCCGGCGCCGCCGCGCGGGCGGCCGGCCCGATCAGCGACAGGTACACGTCGTCGAGGGTCGGGGCCGTCACCGTCAGCTCGTAGTCGCCGCTGACCTGCGCGTCCAGCGTCCGCGCGACGACCGCGAGATCGCGCGGGCCGGTCAGCGGGGCGTCGAGGACGCCGCCGCGCGGGGCGTATTCGGGGCCGAGCCCCTCGGTCCGCAGCGCGCGGGCGGCGCCCCGCACGGCGGCCGGGCCGGGGAGCCGCGCGGGGGCGGTGCGCCCGCCGACGCGGGCCTGGAGGTCTGGTGGCGCGCCGGTCGCGACGACGCGGCCGTCGGCGAGCACCGCGATGGTGTCGGCGAGCCGGTCCGCCTCGTCCAGGTACTGGGTGGTGAGCACGACGGTCGTCCCGCCGCGGACGAGGTCCTCGACGATCGCCCAGGTGGCGAGGCGGGCGGCGGGGTCCAGGCCGGTGGTGGGCTCGTCCAGGAACAGCACCTCGGGACGGCCCGTCATGCCGGCCGCGAGGTCGAGGCGGCGCCGCATCCCGCCCGAGTAGCCGCGCACCGGCCGGTCGGCGGCGCCGGTCAGGTCGAACATCTCCAGCAGCTCGGCGGCGCGGTGGAGTGCGGCGCGCCGGCCCGCGCCGCGCAGCCGGGCGACCAGCACGAGGTTGTCGCGCCCGGAGATCTGCTCGTCGACGGCGGCGAACTGCCCGGTCAGCGCGATCCGGCGGCGCACCTCGCGGCCCTGCCGGACGACGTCGTACCCGGCGACGCGGGCGGTGCCCTCGGTGGGCCGGCACAGCGTCGCGAGCACGTTGATCAGTGTGGTCTTGCCCGCGCCGTTGTGGCCGAGCAGCCCGAGCACCGAGCCGGGCCGCGCGGCGACCGTCACCCCGTCCAGCGCCCGCACGGGCCCGAACCACTTCCCGATGCCGGCGGCCTCGATCGCGTACTCGCCCGTCCGCGCGGGCACGGCGGTCACCCGGGGTTCCGCGCGGGCGCGAGCAGCCGCCTCATCAGCGCCGACACGAGCCGGTCGTACCAGCGGGCGAACCCCCACGCCGCGAGGGCGCCGGCGGCGACCGCCACGGCCGCCGCGACGGGACGCCCCGCCGGGACGGGCGCGCCCGCGAGGGCGCCGGGCAGCGCGGCGGCGAGCAGCAGCAGGTTCCGGACGATCATCGCCTGCCCCATCACCGCGCCCTTCGAGCCGAAGCAGCGGCATTCGGCGAGCACGCCGCCGTGCACGGCGCGGACGGCGATGCCGATGAACAGCACGAGCAGCGCGGACGCCAGCGCGAACCCGGCGCGGGCCGCCGGCGGCAGCGCCAGCAGCACCACGACCGTCCCCTCCCCCGCGACGACCAGCGCGCCCGCCGGGACGGCGGTCCGCTCCGGCAGGACCGCCAGCCGCCGGATCGACTCCGCGAACCCGCGGAACCGGGTCGCGCTGCGCGCCTTCCCCACGAACGCGGCGGCGAACACGGCCAGGGTCAGCGCCCGGCAGCCGAGCAGGACCAGGCCCGTCATCGGTCCGCCTGCCCGCTGCCGGGCGCCGCGACCACCATCGTCTTGGCGAACGCCAGCACCTCGGCGCGCTCCCCGACCGGTTCGCCACCCGCCTCGACCCACGCGTGCGCGCGGAACGGCTCCGTGCGGACGCCGGTGCACCAGTCCGGCCACGTCCCGCCCGCCCGGCACACCAGCACCGTCGCGAGCGAGCGCTGCAGGCAGCCCTGCCCGGCGCACTGCACGCTCACCGTCACCACCGCCTGCCGCGCCGCGAACGCCTGCCCGACCGACGCGGGCCGCGCGCCGCGCCGCAGGAAGCCCAGGACGCGGCGCAGCCGGCGCGGCGGCAGCTTCGCGATCAGCCGGGCGGCGCCCACCGCGGCGCGCGCCCCCGCCCTGCGCCGCAGCGTCAGCCGGACGGACGGTTCCAGCGCGACCGGGATCGTCACGGCGCCATCACCTCGGCGTCGCGGAGCGACCGGACGAACGCGCCCACGTCCGCGGTGACCCGCTCGGCCGCGTCCGGGTGCCGTTCCCGCAGCTCGCGGACGGCGTCGTCGACGGTGCCGCCGTCCAGCAGCAGCCGGATCACGGTGGTGCCGGTCGCGTTCAGCGCCCAGTAGCGGCCGGTGCGCTCGTCCAGCAGCACCGTGCCGTGCTCGGTCTCGGTCATCGTCACATGGGGCGACAGCGACGCCCCGGGAGTCACGGGCATCTCGGGCCTCCGGTTCATCGGGCCGGGACCGGGCGGCGCTCGACGGCGCGCAGCCAGGTCTCGCAGGCGAACGTGCTGATCAGCGGCATCAGGGTCAGGGACGAGGGCGGGAGCCTCTCCAGCGTGGCGCGCAGCGCGGCGGCGTCGACGAGGCCGAGGCGCGCCAGCCGCATGTCGTCGCCGCACAAGCCGAGCAGCGCGGCGCGGTGCCGGCGCAGGCTCTCGTAGGCCTCCGCGCTGTACTCCGACTTCGTGGCCCGCCCGAGGATCCGCGCGGGAACGATGCCGGCCATCGCGGTCGACAGGGCGGGCTTGTAGCGGTCGGGCATCGTGGTGTCCTGAAGCCGGATGGCGAGCGCGGCCTCGATGACCCGGTCGTCCACGAACGGGGCGTGCCAGGCCACCCCCTCGCGCGAGGTGAGGCGGTCGACGCGGCGGATCGTGTCGCCGCAGAGCCGGGCGTCCTGGAGGGCGGCGTGCTGCCCGCGCAGCGGCGCGAGCGGCTCCACGCCGGACGCCCCGACCCGCCGTAACAGGGTCCGCGCGGCGCCGGCGGCGTCGCCGGTCGCCCAGGCAGGCAGCCGGTAGGCGATCCCCCAGCCGAACGCGGGCGCGCCGCCGACCTCGCGGACCGGGTCGGTGAGCGCGCCGGCCGACGCAGCGAGCCACGTCCCGAACGTGTCGCGGTTCAGCAGCGCCCGCACCGCCGGGAGCAGCGGCCACCGGTACATCGCCCGGTACGCGCGCAAGTGCCGGACGGCGCGGCCGCGCCGCGTCCGCAGCAGCGTGTGCAGGTTGAGCGGGTTGCCGAGGAACAGCTCGTCGCCGCCGTGGCCGGTCAGGTGGCCGGCGGAGCCGGCGGCGGCGACGCGGCGGGCCAGGTGCGTGAGCCGCGCACGGGTCCGGATCCAGGCGAACGGCCCCTCGACGTCAGGCTCCGGCTCGGCGATGCCGTCGAACCATGTCGGGGCGGTGTCGCGGGTCAGCACCAGATGCTCGGCGGACGGCAGTTCCTCGGCGGCGAGGCCCGCCCAGTGCCGGTCCTCGTCGGCGCGGTCGACCGCCTCCCAGCGGGTGGTGACGAGCCGGTCGGCCTCGTCGGCCGCGAGGAAGCACAGGCTGGTGGAGTCCATCCCGCCGGACAGGTCCGCGCTGACCGTCTTGACGTCCCGGGCCCGGACGGCGACGGCGTCGCGCAGCGCGTGCCGGACGCGGCGCGCCCCGTCGGCCAGCGGCAGGTGCGGCTCCGGCGGCGTCCACCACCGGACCGGGCGGCTCCGCCCGTCGGCGCCGATGTCGAGGTAGCACCCGGCGGGGACCGCCTCGACGCCCGTCCACAGCGGCGTCTCGCCGATCGGCCACGGCGCCCACGGCGCCACGAGCCGGGCCGCGAGCAGCTCCTCGTCCACCCGGTGATCGCCCGGCAGGGACATCGGCGCGTCCGCCGCGACCGTCACCCCGCCGAACGAGGTGTGGAAGACCTGGCGCGCGGTGGAGACGCTGCCCTGCACGCGGACGTGCCCGTCGATGGACGCGACGAGGTGGAAGCTCCCGGCGAGCCGCCCGCACAGCGCGTCCAGATCGCGCACCGAGCGGACGCGGGCGAGGACGCGCTCCAGCTCGTCCGGCGTCGTGTCGGCGGGCCCGAAGATCGCGACGCGGCTGCGCCCGGCGGCGGCGTGCACGACGCTCCCGTCGTCCCAGCGCCCGACGATCCACGGGCGGCCCGACGCGTGCGCCAGCCGGCGCGCCGCCGGAAGCCCGGCCGCGGACGCCGCGGCGGTGTCCGGAAGAACGCGGAACTCCACCATTGCCCTTTCCCTTTCACCAGTCGTGCCGGCGCCGGGCGGAACCGGCGCCGGCACGGCCATTCCGAGCTGACAGACCGGCGCGGGCGTCAGCAGAGCATGACGCACGACCAGTCGTTCTCGAAGCCCCAGCTCGGCCGGCCGAGGGTCAGCTCGGCGAAGCCGCCGACCTCCATCAGCGCGGGCGGCTCGTAAGCCGCGACCTTCTGCTGCATGAAAACACCCTCCTTGCGAACCGGGGCGGCCCCGGCTGGGCCTCCCCGCTGCACCACCACATTAGGAGGGCGGTCATTTCACTTGCCTTGCAGTTGCCTTCCAGAGCGACCGCGGAGTATTGAGCTCCCCGGCCTGCGGCGGGAGTATCTGCGGGGCAGGGGAATCGATCGGAGGAGCCGGCGATGAGCATTGTTTCCATTCTCGACACCGCGCCCGTGTGGCAGGGGTCGTCGCCGTCGCGGGCGCTGCGCGAATCGCTGCGGACGGCACCGGAGGCCGAGCGGATGGGGTACCACCGGTACTGGGTCGCCGAGCACCACAACGCCCCGTTCATCGCCAGCTGCGCGCCGCCGGTGCTGGTCGCGCGGCTCGCCGCCGCCACGTCCCGGATCAGGGTCGGCTCCGGCGGCGTCATGCTGCCCAACCATCCGCCGCTGGTCGTCGCCGAGCAGTTCGGGACGCTGGAGGCGCTGAGCCCCGGCCGCATCGACCTCGGCGTCGGCCGCTCCCCCGGCACCGACATGAGCACGGCGCAGGCGCTGCGCCGGGTCAGCAGCCCGCCCGGGTCGCAGGCGTACCGCGACCAGGTCCGCGAGCTGGTCCGGCTGCTGTCGCCGCGGCCCGGCGACCCGGTCGTCGCGGTCCCGGCGGCGGGCGGCGCGCCGGACGTGTGGCTGCTCGGATCCAGCGTCGACAACGCCCGGTTCGCCGGCGAGCTCGGGCTGCCGTTCGCGTTCGCGCATCACATCCGCCCGCACAACGCCGCACCGGCGCTGCGCGCCTACCGCGACGCGTTCCGGCCGTCCGCGGCGTTCCCCGAACCGCGCACACTGCTCGCCGCGTCGGTCATCGTCGCCGATTCCACCGCGCACGCCGAATGGCTCGCCGGACCGTCCAGGGTGATCGTCGCCCAATCCCTGAAGGGCGTCCGGAACGGGCCGAACGTCACGCCGGAGGACGCCGCGAAAATGCACTGGACGGCCGAGGAAGACGCGGTCCTGCGCGAGCGCATGGCCCACCATGTGATCGGCGACCCGGAAACCGTCCGGGAACGCCTGGACGAACTGCTCAAGCAGACCGAAGCCGACGAACTCATGGTGCTGACCCTCGTCCACGACTACGACGAACGACTTCGCTCCTACGAACTACTGGCCAAGACACTGCTCGCCGAAACAATGGCAGCAGATATTTGCTGAGCGGTCACAGCGAGAGGACCGAACGGTCGTCGCGCAGGATCGCCATCTGCAGGCGGCGCAGTTCGAGGTCGGGGTCGACGCCGAATTCGTCGCGCAGCTGCGAGCTGACCTTCCGGTACGCCGCGAGCGCCTCGACCCGGCGGCCCGACCGCGACAGCGCCAGCATCAGCTGCCACCAGAACCGCTCCCGGAACGGGTACCGGTCGGTCAGCGCGCGCAGCTCCCCCACCATCCCGTCGTGCTCGCCGAGCGCCAGCCCGACCTCGCAGCGCCGCTCCACCGCCCGCAGGTACTCCTCGGTCAGCCGCGGCACCTCGGTCTGCTGCAGCGCGTCGGACCGGACGTTCGCCAGGACCGGCCCGCGCCACAGCGCCAGCGCCTCCCCCAGCATCGCCGACTGGGCGCCGACGTCGCCGCGCTCGCCGGCCACGGCGGCCTCCCGCGTCAGCGCCCGGAAGCGCAGCAGGTCCAGCTGGCCCGGCCCGAGGTCCAGCACGTAGCCGCCGGACGAGGTGGCCAGCAGCGCCGCCGAGCCGGGCGAGTGCCGGTCGAGCCACTGCCGCAGCCGTGACACGCAGGAGTACAGCGCGCCGCGCGGCCGGTCGGGCAGCCGGTCGCCCCACATGTGGTCCAGCAGGTGCTCGACCGGGACGACCTGCCCCGCGTTCAGCGCCAGCGCGGCGAGCAGCACCCGCTGGCCGCCCTTCGGCAGTTCCGCCCGCCGCCCGTCCACCGCCGCCTCCAGCGGCCCGAGGACCTTGAAACCGACCCCGCTCATGTGGCTCCCCCCTGCATCCGTACGGCTGCATCGGCAGTACCGCTCAGTTTGCGCAGAGTCGGGACGCCTGTCATGACGGTCGTTCGGGGGTCATGGCCTCCGCCTGCCGCCGGGCGGCCGGCGTCACCGGGGCGCCAAAGGAAACTCTCTATGACGGAACGGTCTCTCTCAGTAAGATCGAGGGGTTGTCGCTCCCCCGCGAAACCCGCCCTGACGCACGCCCCCGGTACGAGCACGCCCTCCGCAAGCACGCCCCCGGCCCCGGTCCCGGCACGAGCACGCACGCCCCGACCAGCACGCCCCCCGCCCGAACAGAGGTCGAACCCGCACCCCGATGGCTCCCACCCGCCGAGTCACCGTCGCCGTCGTCGACGACCACGATGTGGTGCTGTCCGGCGTCCGCGCCTGGATCGACGGCGACCCGCGCCCCGTCGAGATCGTCGACACCGCCACCAGCATCGACGGCCTGGACCCGCGGCTCGCCGCCGACGTCCTGGTCATCGACCCGCGGGTCGGCGGCGAGCCGGCCTTCGAGCGGATCGCCGAGCTCGCCGCGGCCGGCCACCGCATCGTGGTCTTCTCCCAGCACGCGGAGGGCGACCTCGCCCGCCGGGCCGAGCTGGCGGGCGCCCGCGCGTTCGTGCGCAAGGAGTCCGCGGAGGGCCGGCGGCGGCTCGTCGACGCCATCCTCGCCGCGGCCGGCGACGCCCCGGCACCGCCCGGCACGGGGACGGCGGCGCCCTGCCGCCCGCAGTTCTCCGACCAGGAGCTGCGGACGATGCGGCTGTGGCTCGGCGGCCTCACCCGCGCCGCCGTCGCCCGCCAGATGGGCATCAGCGAGCACACCGTGAAGCAGTACCTGCAGCGTGCGCGGGAGAAGTACGCCAGGGCGGGGCGCGACGCGTCCAACCGGATCGCGCTGTACCGCGAGGCGCGCCGCGACGGCCTGCTCGACGACTGACCCGGCCTCCGCAGGCCCCCGGCGCGAGGGGCTTCCCGGGGCTCTCCGCCGGTCCGGGCGGCGTCCGGGCCGCGTCCGGGCCGTGGTGACGCAGCGCAGTCGTCCCGGCCGACCTCGTGAGCATCGTTCCGTGTGGGGTGAGGGTAGAGGATACTGTCGGCTGAGTCACGTGTTTGAGCAAGGTTCGATTGAGCGCGGTGGCCGCTGACCGGTGCTCACGATTCAGACGGAGTCGCTGGAGCCGATGAGCAGCAACCCGACGTACCTCGACTACGCGGACGAGGTGGAACCCGCCCCCGATCCGGCGCCGCGCCGGCGCGGCAGGCGGGTGCTGAAGTGGTTCGCGATCGCCACCGCCGTGGTCGTCGTCGCCGCCGGCGCCACCGGTTACGGGTTCTACTGGCAGCTGCAGCACAACATCGACCACGAGGACACCGACAAGCTGATCGGCGGCAAGCGCCCGCCGAAGCTGAACAGCGCGCTGAACATCCTGATGCTCGGCACCGACAGCCGCGCCGGCGCCAACGCCAAGTACGGGCGCGGCATGAAGAACGACCCGCCGCGGTCGGACACGATGATCCTGCTGCACCTGTCGCCGGGCGGGAAGCAGGCGACGGGCATCAGCTTCCCGCGCGACCTCATGGTGCCGATCCCGGCGTGCCGGCGGACCGACGGCACGTCCTCCCCGGCGGCGACGGTCGGGATGATCAACAGTTCGTTCACCAACGGCGGCGCGTCCTGCACGGTCAAGACGATCGAGAACCTCACCCACATCAAGATCGACCACTTCATGCAGGTCGACTTCACCAGCTTCAAGGCCGTCACCGAGGCGGTCGGCGGCGTGGAGGTCTGCCTGCCGCAGGACGTGAACGACAAGGACTCCAAGCTCCACCTGACCAAGGGCAAGCACACCATCCAGGGCGAGACGGCGCTGGCCTACGTCCGCGACCGGCACGGCCTCGGCGACGAGTCGGACCTGCAGCGGATCAAGCGGCAGCAGCAGTTCATGGGGTCGCTGGCGAACAAGGTGCTGAGCGCCGGGACGCTGACCGACCCGAAGAAGGTGTACGACCTGGCCGAGGCCGGCACCAAGTCGCTGACCACCGACAAGGGCCTCGACCTCGGCACGATGGTGAAGATCGCGCGGAGCATGCACGGCCTCACCGCCGGCAAGCTGGACTTCGTCACCATCCCCGTGGCCGCGTACGCGCCCGACCCGAACCGGGTGGCGCTGCTCCAGCCGGACGCCGGCCGGTTCTTCACCGCGATCCGCCAGGACCAGTCCGTCGAGGCCGCGGCGAAGAAGACCGCGGCGCCGGTGAGCGTGCGGCTCTACGACGCCACCGGCCGGTCGAGCACGGCGGCGAAGGTCGCCAAGCAGCTCAAGGCGCAGGGCTTCCAGATCGTCGGGACCGAGACCATGAAGACCCGCCGGACGACGGGCGTGTACTACGCGCAGGGCTCCCAGCCGCAGGCCGCGGCGCTCGCCGCCGTTGTCCCGGGCGCGAAGAAGGCCCTGTACCCCAAGGCCGGGCCGGGGGTCGTCAACCTCGTCCTCGGCACCTCCTTCACCGCGGTGAAGGAGAAGAAGAAGGCGGGCATCCCGACGCTCGAAGGCGAGATCCACGCCGACGGCGACATCTGCGGCACGGGAACCTGATCAGGCGGCTGGCAGGGTGATGCGGAACGTCGACCCGCCGGTCAGCTCCGCCCGGCCGCCGTGGGCGGCGGCCACCGCCCGGACGATCGCCAGCCCGAGGCCGGTGCCGCCGGCCGCGCGGGAGCGGCCGTGGCCGGCCCGCACGAACCGGTCGAAGATCTCGTCGCGGATCTCCGCCGGGACGCCCGGCCCGTCGTCCTCGACCTCCAGCACCACCTCGGAGCCGCCCTGCCCCGGGACGTCGCGCCGGGCGAGCCGGACGGTGACGTGCGTGCCGGACGGGGTGTGGGTGCGGGCGTTGGCGAGCAGGTTGGCCAGCAGCTGGTGCAGGCGGCGGCCGTCCCCGGTGACCGTGACCGGCTCCTCGGGCAGCACCATCTCCCAGCGGTGATCGGGTCCGGCGGCGCGGGCGTCACTCGTGGCGTCCAGGACGAGCCGGGTCAGGTCGACCGGCGCGGACTCCAGCGGGCGCCCCGCGTCCAGCCGCGCGAGCAGCAGCAGGTCGTCGACCAGCTCGGTCATCCGCACGGACTCGGCCTCGATCCGGCCGAGCGCGTGCCGGACGTCCGCCGGGACGCCGTCGCGGGTGCGCAGCGCCAGCTCGGCGTGGCCGCGGATCGCGGCGACCGGAGTACGCAGCTCGTGGCTGGCGTCCGCGGCGAAGGTGCGCAGCCGCTCCTCGCTCGCGTGCCGCCGGGCGAGCGCGCTCTCCACGTGCCCGAGCATCCGGTTCAGCGCGGCGCCGACCCGCCCCACCTCG
The DNA here is from genome assembly GCF_039529375.1 of Actinomadura napierensis. Lineage (NCBI taxonomy): Bacteria > Bacillati > Actinomycetota > Actinomycetes > Streptosporangiales > Thermomonosporaceae > Actinomadura > Actinomadura napierensis. The sequence continues at coordinate 24,793 of NZ_BAAAMR010000028.1, read as the reverse complement.
GTGTCCGGGTCGGTGTCGGGGACGCGGTCGGGCATCGCGACCTCGCCGCTGGCCAGCGGCAGCTCCGTCACGCGGGACGCGGTGGCGGCGACGCGGCGCAGCGGTCGCAGCGCGAGCCGCACCCAGGCCGCCGCCGCGATCCCCGCCGCGAGCAGCACGGCGGCGAACACGGTCAGCTCCACCCGCTCCAGCCGGTGCACGGCGTCGGTGACGGGCCGCAGCGGCAGCCCGGTGACCAGCACGTCGCCGTCGTCGCCGCGGACGGCCGCCATCCGGTAGCCGCCGAGCGCCGACAGGTCCACGTCGTGGCCCTTCCCGTCGGGCGGCAGCGCGGCCAGCGCGCGGACGTCGCCGGAGGTCAGCGGCACCTGCTCGACGTTCTGGCCGCGCACGACCGCGGCCCGGGTCACCTGCCCCTGGAACAGCCGCGCGCCGCACGTCCCGGACGCCTGCCCGCGCGAGTCGGGCCGGTTGTCGGCGTCGGGGTGGCGCTCGTGCTCCAGCAGGCTGGCCGGGAAGTGCCCGCCGGCCAGGGTGAGCTGCTGGTCGATCCGGCCGACCAGGAACCGGTCGAGCGCGGCGGTGGTGGCGACGCCGACCGCGAGGCAGCTGAGCGCCAGCAGGACCACCAGCCCCGCCGTCAGCCGGGCCCGCAGCGTCCGGACGCGCGGCACCCTCACGAGAGCCCCGGCGGCTTCAGCACGTACCCGACGCCCCGGACGGTATGGATCATCGGCGCCCGGCCCGCGTCGATCTTCTTGCGCAGGTAGCTGATGTACAGCTCGACCACGTGCGCCTGGCCGCCGAAGTCGTAGTCCCACACGCGGTCGAGGATCTGCGCCTTGGACAGCACCCGGCGCGGGTTGCGCATCAGGAACCGCAGCAGCTCGAACTCGGTCGGGGTCAGCTCGACGATCTCCCCGTCCCGGGTGACCTCGCGGGCCTCCTCGTCCATCGCCAGGCCGCCGACGGTCAGCAGCCCGGCCGTGCCCGACTGCCGGGTCATCCCGGCGCGGCGCAGCAGGCCGCGCAGCCGGGCGAGGACCTCCTCCAGGCTGAACGGCTTGGTGACGTAGTCGTCGCCGCCGGCGGTGATCCCGGCGATGCGGTCCTCGACGGCGTCGCGCGCGGTCAGGAACAGCACGCAGACGTCGGGAGCGCCGGCGCGCAGCCGCTTCAGCACCTCCAGGCCGCCGATGTCGGGCAGCATCACGTCCAGGACGACGGCGTCCGGGCGGAACTCGCGGGCCACGGCGAGGGCGCCGGCGCCGTCCCCGGCGGTGCGCACCGACCAGCCCTCGGACGCCAGCACGCGCGACAGCACCTCGGCGAGGTCGGGTTCGTCGTCGACGACGAGGACGCGGACCGGCGTCCCGTCGGCCCGGCGCAGTCCGGCGCCCGCGGGTTCGGGAGTGCTCATGATGGGGCCCAGCCTCCCTTCCCAACCTCTGCGTTTCCTCAGAGAAACCTCTCAGTACGCCTGTTCCCCCACGGATCAGAAGAACCTCAGAAACTGCGTTGGCAGGGTGACCGGCATGACCACGACCAGGCATGACATCGGGCGGATCGCCCCGCCCGCCCCGCGCCCGGCATGGCGCGTCCCCTCCTCGTGGCCGCAGGTGCTGATCTACGCCGGCGCGGTGGCCGTGCTGCTCATGTGGTGGCACGGCACCCGGTCGGTCACCGGGCTGGACGGCTGGCTGACCGAGGCGGGCCGCGTCACCGGGCTGATGGCGGGCTACGGCTGCGCGGTGCTGGTCGCGCTGATGGCCCGGATCCCGGCGCTCGAACGCGGCGTCGGCACCGACCGGCTGGCGCGCTGGCACGCGATGGGCGGCCGGTACACGGTGTGCCTCGCCTGCGCGCACGCGCTGCTGATCATCTGGGGCTACGCGGTGACGTCGCGCACCGACGTCGTGCACCAGACGGTCACGATCGTCTTCGACTACCCCGAGATGATCAAGGGGACGCTCGGATTCCTGCTGCTGGTCGGCGTCGGGGTCACCTCGGCGCGGGCCGCGCGCCGCCGGCTGCGCTACGAGACGTGGTACTACCTGCACTTCGCCACCTACCTGGCGATCTACCTGGCGTTCTGGCACGCGCTGGCCGACGGCGCCCAGTTCGCGGGGACGACCTGGGCGAAGGCCGCCTGGTACGCGCTGTACGGCGGCGTCGCGGTGGTGCTGGTGTTCTTCCGGTTCGTGATGCCGGTGGTCCGGGGGCTGCGGCACGATCTGCGGGTCGCCGCCGTCCACGCCGAGGCGCCGGGCGTCGTGTCGATCTACATGACCGGGCGGCACCTGGACGAGTTCGGCGCCCGCCCCGGCCAGTTCTTCCGGTGGCGGTTCCTCGCCTCCGGACTGTGGTGGGCGGCGAACCCGTACTCGCTGTCGGAGCCCGTCCGGGGCGGCCGGATGCGGATCACCGTGAAGGCGGCCGGGGACCACAGCGCCGCGCTTTTCCGGCTGCGTCCCGGCACGCGGGTGTGGGCGGAAGGCCCGTACGGCGGGTTCACCGGGACGCGCCCGCACCACGACCGCGCGCTGCTGCTGGCGGGCGGCGTCGGCATCACTCCGCTGCGGGCGCTGTTCGAGACGCTGCCGGGCGACGTCGTCCTCCTCTACAAGGCGCGGCGCCCGGAAGACCTGGCGCTGCGGGACGAGCTGGACGCGATCGCCGCCGCGCGGGGCGCCCGGGTGCACTACTTCGTGAGCGAGCCGGCCGGCTACTCGCTGCCGCTGACCGGAGGAGCGCTGCACGGCCTCGTGCCCGACATCCGGCACCGGGACGTCTACCTGTGCGGGCCGTCCGGGATGACCGACGCCGCGCTCGCGGCGCTGAAGCAGGCGGGCGTGCGGCGCCGCCACATCCGTCACGAGTCGTTCGAGTTCTGAGGGGGCCGTTCCGTGCGCAGAGCCTTGATCACCACCGGTTCGACCGTGGCGGGCATCGTCCTGCTGCTGTCGTTCAAGCCGCACCACAGCACCACCGCGAAGGCGGCGGCCGCCACACCGCAGACCACCGGGACGGCGGCCCCGGCGCCGTCCTCGGCGCCGTCGTCCTCCACCACGGCCGGCGGGAAGGCGAGCGGCACCTACAAGGGCAACGTGATCGACACCCGGTGGGGCCCCGTGCAGGTCGAGATCACGATGGCGAAGGGCAAGCTCACCGCGGTCAAGGTGGTCCAGGTGCCGACGGAGAACCCCCGCGACCGAGAGATCAACCAGTTCGCCGTGCCGCAGCTCACCCAGGAGGCGCTCACGGCGGGCAACGCACGCATCGACTCCGTCTCCGGCGCCACCTACACCAGCGAGGGCTACATCCAGTCCCTGCAGAGCGCACTGGACGCCGCCCATGCGTGAGTCCGTGCACCACGTCGAGCACGTCATGGGGACGGTGTTCTCCTTCGACATCCGCTCGCCCCGCACCCCGGAGATCACCGTGGCGCTCGCGCAGGCCGTCGCCTGGCTGCACCGCGTGGACCGCGTCTTCTCCACCTACCGCGCGGACAGCCAGGTCAGCCGCCTCGCACGCGGCGAGATCGTCCTCGGCGAGTGCGACCCCGAGGTGGCCGAAGTGCTCGCCATGTGCGAGGAGACGGAGCGGGACACCGGCGGGGCGTTCAGTGCGGCGCCCGCCGGGCGGCTCGACCCGAGCGGGCTGGTGAAGGGCTGGGCGATCGAGCGGGCGTCCACGATCCTCCACGACGCCGGAGCCCGCGACCACTGCGTGAACGGCGGCGGTGACGTCCAGGCGCGCGGCGAGGCGGCCCCCGGCGAGCCCTGGCGGATCGGGCTCGCCGACCCGGCGGACCCCGGCGCGCTGGTCGCCGTGGTGGCCGGGACCGACCTCGCCGTGGCGACCTCGGGCACCGCCGAACGCGGCCACCACATCGTCGACCCCCGCACCGGGCGGCCCGCCGCCGCGCTGGCGTCGCTCACTCTCGTGGGCCGGCACCTCACCGAGGTCGACGCCCTCGCCACCGCCGCGTTCGTCATGGGCGGCGCCGCGCGCGACTGGGCGTCGGCGCGTCCCGGCGTCGAGGCGTTCGCCATCGGCTGCGACCGGACCCGCTGGTGGACGCCCGGCTTCGAACGGCTCGCGCTGCTGCCGACGGGATAGGCCGGGCGGCGGGCCGCCGTCAGAGCAGCCCGGCCTCCTTCTCCGGGACGCGGCGCCGCGCGGTCCGGCGCGCCGGGGCGGGGCGCACCAGGTCGTCGAGCAGAGCGTCCCATTCGGCGCCGACCGCCTCCGGCGAGTAGCGGGCCATCGCGCCCACGGCCTGCTCCCCGAGCCGGGCGCGCAGCCCCGGGTCGTCGATCATCCGGCCGATCGCCGCCGCCAGCGCCGCCACGTCCCCGCCCTTGACCAGCAGCCCGTCGACGCCGTCGGTGAGCAGCTCGCGGGGGCCGGTCGGGCAGTCGAACGACACCACGGCGAGGCCCTTGCTCATCGCCTCCATCAGCGCCAGCGGCAGCCCCTCGTACCGGGAGCTGAGCACGAAGATCGACGCCCGGGACATCGCGGTGCCCATGTCGCCCGTCCGGCCCATCAGGAACGCGCCGGCCGACAGCCCCCGCCGGTCGATCCGGCGCTGCAGCCGCTGCCGCCACGGCCCGCCGCCGTAGATCCGCAGCGTCCAGCCGGGATGCTCCGCCGCGACCTGCTGCCAGGCGTCCAGCAGCAGGTCGAAGCCCTTCTGCCGGACGAGCCGCCCGGCGGCCAGCACGGTCTGCGCGGCGGGGTCGACGGGCCCGCCGTCCAGCTCGGGCAGCGCGTTCGGGATGCACACGAGGCGCCGCGCGTCCGGCAGCTCGCGGCGGTAGCCGGCCAGGTCGGTCGCGGTCAGCGTGACCACCGCGTCGAGCCGGCCGTAGCGGCGCAGTACGCGGTCGCGCACGTCGGGCCGGTGGCTGCCGAGGTTCATGTGCTCCTGGCCGATCGTGCGCACCTCCGGTGGCGCGAACACCGCCGCCGCGAGGTTCAGGCTCGGCCGGGTGGTGATCAGCAGGCCGGTGCGCAGCGAGCGCAGGAACCGGATCAGGACCAGGTCGGTCCAGAGCGAGCAGCGCCGGTAGGACGGCTCGCCGATCGGGACGAGCAGGCTCGGCAGCCGCGACAGCACCCGGCGGGCGAGGCCGCGCACGCCGCCGGGCGGCTCGACCCGGTCGTCCAGGCAGGACAGCCGGACCCCGTCCGGGATCGCGAAGCTCGGCCGGCGCAGCTCCCGGATCAGCCCGACGACCTCGACCTCGCGCTGCCGCGCGAGCTGCCCCGCGCAGTTCAGCACGGTGCGGACCGTGCCGCCCGTCCCGTACGCGTGCTGCACCAGGAAGACCACCTTCCGGGCCGTCGCGGCCGGTGCGCGGCGCGCCCGCCGCCGGTTCGCCGGCCGCAACAGCAGCAGCGCCAGCGGCTCCAGCATGGCGGACAGCGCCCGCACGGCCGTCCTGCCGCCCCATCGCACCGCGCGCCGCAGGACGTTCCCGCGCCCACCCGACCCGATCACGACATCAGCCCCCCAACACGGCGACGCCCCGGGCCTCGCCCCGATCGACCTACTACTGCCTACGTAGTTAATACATGCCCCGGCGACCGGGGCCGCACCCAGGCATTACCCCGTTTGCCCGGGAACGTGCCACGCCCGGCAGAGCTCACAGTGCGACCGTGCGGAACCCGCAGTTCCCGGTGGACGAATCGGGGGTGTTGGCCGTGCGCGCCGCGACCCGGTAGCGGTTGCAGTACGACTCGTGGCACAGGTACGAGCCGCCGCGCGTCACCCGCGCCGTCCCGTGCTCGGGGCCCTGCGGGTCGTGCTTCGGGGACGCGCGGTAGTAGGTGGGCGAGAACCAGTCGGCGCACCACTCCCACACGTTCCCGCTCGTCTCGTAGAGGCCGAGGTCGTTCGGGGGGAAGCCGCGGACGGGGCAGGTCGTGAGGTACCCGTCGGCGAGGGTGTTGCGGGCGGGGAACGTCCCGTTCCAGATGTTGGCGCGGTGCTCGCCGCCGGGCGTCAGCTCGTCCCCCCACGGGTAGCGGAGGCCGGCGTGGCCGCCGCGCGAGGCGTACTCGAACTCGGCCTCGGTCGGCAGCCGCCGCCCCGCCCACCGGCAGTAGGCGAGGGCGTCGTTGTGCGAGACGTGCACGACCGGGTGGTCGCCGAGGCCGGCGAGGTCGGAGCCGGGACCGCCGGGATGCGCCCAGTCGGCGCCCCGCACCTCCAGCCACCACGGCGCGGACGGCGCCCGGCCGAGGACGTCGCGCGGGTCCGCGGCGACCGCGAGGTGGAAGACGGCGGACGTGCCGAACCGCTCGGCCTCCGTCCGGTATCCGGTGGCGGCCGCGAACGCGGCGAACATGTCGTTGGTGACGGTGGTGGCGTCGATGCGGAACGGGGCGAGCACCACGGCGTGGACGGGCCCCTCGCCGTCCGGCCCGTACCCCTCGCCGAACGCGTCGCCCATCAGGAACTCGCCGCCGGGCAGCGCGACCTCGTCGTGCGCCACCCGCCGCGACCCCGCCGCGACCTCCTCCGACTCCGACGCGGCCGTCTCGCCGGACGGCGTCCGTTGCGGCTGGCAGCAGCTCATGGGGCCTTCCCCGCCTCGCGTTCGCCGAGCATCGCGTCCAGGCGGGCCATGTCGCGCGGATAGGTGCGGTACAGGGCCCCGCAGTAGACGCCGTTCACCAGCATGAGGATTCCAGGAATCCACAGCATCACGTTCTTCAGTCCCACCGCGTCGATCAGCAGGCCGGCGCCGAGGTTGAAGGCGATGAACGCGAGGGCCTCGAACACCGAGAGCATCAGCGCGAACGCCGCGCCGCGCAGTTCCGGCGGCACGACGGCCATGACGATGGGCCGGTTCACGCCCGGGTTGATCCCCTGCATGAGCCCCATCACCGCCCAGAAGGCGGCGAACACGCCGATGGAATGCCAGTCGACCTGCATACCGACGAGGGCCGTGGCGGCGAATCCGAACTGGGCGGCCTGCAGGACGATGACGCGCCCCTTGCCCGGCATCCGGGCGTGCAGGCCATCGGTCACCAGCCCGCCCGCGATCGTCCCCACGAGGTAGCCGATCCCTAGCGGCAGCACCACGACGGACGCGGTCGCGGTGCTGAATCCGTACGTCTTGACCAGGAACAGCACACCGTAGGTGGTGACCAGCAGGTGACCGGAGATGAGCCGCTGCCCGAGCATCAGGACGAACGTGGGGATCGCCGCCAGGCTCCGCAGCTTGGCCGGGGTGAGCTTCGCGTCGGCCTCGCGCTGCTCCGCCGTCCGCCGGCGCAGCGCGGGCTCGCTCGCTCCCACGCCCGGGTCCTGGAAGCCGACGGCGACGAACAGCACGGCCGCGAGCCCGAGGGCGCCGGAGGCGTAGAACCCGATCCGCCAGCCGCCCTCGAACCGGGACAGCTGCCCGAGCAGGGGACCGAGCACCGCCGCCACGACCGCCAGGGCGCCGAAGGTGTAGCCGCTCGCCCGCCCCCGCGCCCGCGCGTCGAACAGGTCCGCGGTGATCTCGGTGACGACCGGCAGGGACGCGGCGGCGAACACCGCCACGAGCGACCAGAGCAGGAGCAGCTGGACGAAGTTCTGCGCGAGCCCCGTCACCGCCGATCCGGCCGCGACGAAGGCCGTGGAGACGATGAGCACGCCCTTGCGGCCGGTGCGGTGCGCGAGCCACGTCCACAGCGGGCCGAACAGGATGCCGATCGCCTTGCTCACCGACGTCAGCACGCCGAGCGCGCTCGGCGGGAGCGCCAGCGCGTCGATGATGACGGGGGCGAGCGTGGTGAGGACGGAGCCCTCGTTGTTGTCGGCCCAGAGCGTGCCGGTGATCGCGGCCAGCCGCCGCCAGCGGCGGGGGACGGCGACACTGCCGGACGCCCGGTCGGAGACCGGATCGGAGGAGGTGGCGGGGACCCTTCTGCCGTCGGTGGGCATGCGGAATCCTCCTGGGGCTCGGGCTCGCGCGGCGGCGAGCGCTTCGGGGGCGGGAGCGAGGATCAGAGGGCGGCGAGGTCGTCGTCGATCGCCTGGAGGAGACCGGAGCCGAACGCGGGGTTGACGGTGGCGAGCCGCACCAGCGGGGTGTCGCCGAGCATCCTCGTCAGCCGCTCCGGCAGGACGCCGATGTGGCGTTCCAGGACGGGACGCGTCGCCGGGTCGTCCAGGAGCCTCCGCAGCGGCGAGTTCACCGACGGCCACTCGGAACGGAAGTCCGCCGCCCTGGGCACGGGGCGCCGCGACGCCTCCGCCTGGGGAAGCTGGCGCCGCACCTGGAGATGGGACGCGTCGGCGGGGCCGTCCAGAGGCAGGCCGAGCCGTTCGTACTGGGAGGCGGGGGCGTCGGTGGCGCGCATCAGGCCGAGGAGGAGCCCGATCATCCGGAGTTCCTGCTCGTCGTCCACGATCGGGTTCTGCTGGTCGGGGTCGGTCTCCAGGTCGAACAGCAGCGTCCCGAACGCGTACGAACTCCCCCATGCCGAGCCCGGGACGCGCATCACCGGCGCGCCCTGCGTGAAGGGCAGCGGGCCGAGCAGCTCCGCATCGGCCAGCTCGGACGGGGCGAAGCGGGCGTTCATGTGCGTCGGCATGAGGGTGTGCTCGTCGATCGGCGTGTTGGCCGGGGACGCGCTGGCCCGCATGTAGACGTACCGGCCGTCGGTGACGTTGACGTGCCCGCCGAACGAGCCGAACAGCCCGGCCCCGCGGAGCGGCTCGTCCCGCGCCACGGCGGGCGCGAGGGAGCGGCCCTGCATGCGGGGCGTGGCGTCCACGCCGAAGAAGTCCAGCAGCGTGGGGCCGAAGTCGATGGTCTGGACGAGGGCGCCGCGCCGCTCCCCCGCCGCGTCCGCCGAACGCGGATCCCACACGAACAGGGGCGTGTGCGCGGTCTCGTCGTACCAGGGCTGGACGTTCTTGCCCCACCAGCCGTGCTCGCCGAGCAGGAAGCCGTGGTCGGTGCAGACCATCAGGAGGGTGTCGTCCCACATCGAGTGCTCGTCCATGAAGTCGAGCACCCGCCCCAGGGACGCGTCGCACATCGTCAGCAGCGCGGCGTACTCGTCCCGCGCGTGCCGGACGACCTCGGGGTCCTCGTCCACCCGCTTGTAGTCCGGCCAGTCGAAATGGGGGCCGTCGTAGTCAGGGTCGTAGTGCTTCTTGTGGTCCGCGTAGGAGAAGAAGGGCTCGTGCGGGTCGAAGCACTCGATCTGCAGGAACCAGTCGTCCTGGTCGGCGTTCGTGGCGAGGAACTCCAGCCCGGCGTCGAACGTACGGGTCTGCGGGTGGTCGGCCTGGTCCTGCAGGTAGGTGCGGTTGATCCAGTCCTGCCGCCACAGTTTGTGCCGCATCATCCGGGGGCCGTCCGGGATCTCCGGATCCGCGACGTGACCTTTCCATGCGTCGCCCTCCTGGCCCCGGAAGAACTCGTAGGTGCTGAAGCGGTTGTGGTAGGTGGCGCCGCCGTCCTCCCAGTAGTGCTGGTGGTCGGTGACCAGGTGGGTGTGGACGCCGGCGTCCTTCAGCATCTCCGGGACCGAGTCGTCGAACGGCTCCAGCGGGCCCCACGAGCGGTGGAGGAAGTTGTAGCGGCCGGTGTGCATCTCGCGGCGCGCCGGCATGCACGGCAGGCTCCCGGCGTAGCAGTTGTCGAACGACACCGTCCGCCCGGCCAGCCGGGCGAAGTTCGGCGCGTGCACCCAGTCGCAGCCGTAGGGCGGCAGGAACCGCCGGTTGAGGCTGTCGAACAGCACCATGACCGCCTTCACGACGCGTCCTCCCAGCCGTCCGCCCCCATCGCGGCCTCCATCCTGCGCAGCCAGTCGATCCAGGTGTCGACCGCCGCCATGCCGTGCCGGTGCAGCTCCTCGCCGACGAACCGGAGGCGGCCGGCGTCCACCCCGGGCTCCAGCCCGGCGGGAACGCCGCGGTCGCGCCCCCGGTTGCGCGCGACCTGCCCCACCCGGAACTCCAGCTCCTGCCTGACCAGCGCGAGCGCCCGCGGGGCGTCGAGCATCGAGGTGAACAGCAGCCGGCAGGTGAACTCCGGGGCCTGGAACCGCTTCGGCGGGTCGTAGGCGGACCCGATCCGGCGCCGCAGCCGCCCGCCGCCCGCCGCGGTGAGCCGGTAGACCTTCGCGTCCGGGCCGCCGCCGCGCCCGTTCTCCACGTCGAACTCGATCAGCCCGTCGACCTGCATCCGGTTGAGCTCGCGGTAGATCTGGCTGGGATGGCGGTCCAGGCCGAGGAACTGGCCCTCGCTGTCCAGCCACTTCTTGATCTCGTAGCCGCTCATGCGGCGCATGGCCAGCAATCCCAGCAGGGGCAACTCGAGCTTCACGCTCACTCCTCCACTTGGCACTAGGTGCATTTGCATCTAGTGCAGGTGAGGATAAGACGTCTCGCCCGCTTCGTCCAGAGCACGACTCGGGGCAAGCCGGACCGGGCGGCGGGCGGCGGCCCGGTCCGCCCCACGCGGGAGCCAAGGTGGCGTATGCTTTTGGTGATCGAGTGACCACGTACAGTGATCGCGAACTCTCCGGGAGACGGCATGCCTGGACTGCCCCGCGCCGCCTGGCTCTACGTCTGCGCCGTCGTCGCCCTGGCGGCGGTCCTGATCGGCGCCTCGTCCCCGGGGGACGTCGACCCGCGCGTGCTGGTGGCGCTGGTGGCCCTGTTCGTCATGTGCGACTCGCTGCCGGCCCGGCTGACCGTGAAGCGGGCCCGGATGTCGCTCGGCTTCGCGGTGAGCCTGGCGTCGGTGGTGCTGCTCGGCCCGGTCGGCGCCGCCCTGGTCGGGCTGAGCGCGGTGGGCACCGGGCAGCGCAAGGTCGCCCTGGTCAAGCGGCTGTTCAACGGCGCGCAGTTCGCGGTCGGCGGGTACGCCGCCGGCGCGGTGTTCGGCGCGCTGGGCGGGGCCCGCTTCGAGCCGGGGCAGGCCGGCTGGGTGTGGGACGTGCTGGGCCCGTTCGTCGGAGCGCTGCTGACGTTCGTGCTGGTCAACCTCGTCCTGATGTCGGGTGCGCTGCTGCTCAGCGGCGAGTCCGACCTCGGCGAGATGGCGCGCGACAGCGGCCAGCTCGCCGGGGTGTGCGTCGGGTACGGCATGTACGGGCTGCTGATCGCGGGCCTGTGGGCCGACCTCGGCCCGCTGGTCGCGGTGCTGGTCCTGCTGCCGCTGTTCGTCGCGCGGTGGGCGCTGGAGCAGACGTTCGGGCAGCGGCGCGCCTACGACGCGACGCTCGCGGCGCTGTGCCAGGCGGTCGAGACCAAGGACCCGGCCACCCGCGGGCACTCCGAGCGGGTGTCGCGCGGCGCGGTGATGATCGCGCGGCAGATCGGGATGCGCCCGGAACGGGTGGAGGCCATCCGGTACGCGGGCATGCTGCACGACATCGGCAAGATCGGGGTGCCGACGAAGATCCTCCGCAAGGAGGACCGCCTCACCGACGAGGAGTTCGCGGCCGTCCAGCTGCACCCGATGCGCGGGCTGGAGATCGTCCGGGAGATCGGGTTCCTGGACGAGGCGCTCGCCGGGATCCTGCACCACCACGAGAAGATGGACGGCCGCGGCTACCCGATGGGCCTGGTCGGCGACGAGATCCCCGAGTTCGCCCGGGTGATCGGGGTGGCGGACGCGTTCGACGTGATGACCTCGGCCCGTCCCTACAAGGGGCCGATGCCGGTCGCCGACGCCGAGCAGGAGCTGCGCCGCAGCGCGGGCAGCCACTTCGACCCGGTGATGGTGGAGGCGTTCCTGCGCGCGCTGGAGGCGCACGGCTGGGAGCCGCAGCGCGAGCACCGCTTCGACACGGCCGCCGGGAACGCGCCGGCCGCCGACCCGCGTCAGGTGTAGAGGGCGGCGACGGCGTCCGCGACGCGGGCGCGCGCGGCCTGCGGGGACGTGACGCCGATCAGGACGTAGTAGGCGAGGCCCTCGGCGAGCGCGACGAGCGCCGGCGCCGCCTCGCCGGGGTCGACGCCCGGGGCCAGCGCGCCGTCCCGCTCCTCCTTGCGCAGCAGGCCGGCGATCTGCCCGTGGAAGCGGGCGTAGTCGGCGCGCATGCGGTCCGCGATGGCGTCGTCGGCGAGGGCGAGCGCGGTGAACGACTGGCGCACCCGCATGTGCGCCTCGGTCTCCGCGTCGCGGGCGATCAGCTCGGTCAGCACGACGGTGAGCACCGTGCGCGGCGGCGCGGCGTCGAGGTCGGCGCCCGCCCCCTCCCTGATCCGGGCGCTGCTCAGCTCGTTGCCGCGCTCGAACGCCGCCTCGATGAGCTGCCGTTTCGCCGGGAAGTAGTGCTGGACGCGGCCCGCCGAGACCCCGGCGCGGGCCGCGACCTCGGCCAGCGACACCGCCTGCACGCCGCCGTCGGCGACGACCGCGAGGACCGCGTCGGCGATCTCCCGGCGCCGCTCCTCGTGCCGGGCTCCGGGGCCGCGGGTGCGCCGGTCCATCGGCCGCTCCTTGCTTTCCGATGCGATCACACTGGATTGACCGCCGAGTCTAGCGGCAGTAGCGTGGCGGCAGACAAACCAAGTCGTTCGCATTGATTTGCTCCGAGGGGAGGGTGCGTTGACGTCGTGGGAGTTGGCGGGCGCGCGGGTCCGGCCGGCGCCGGCCGGGCTCGTCCTCGCGCTCGCCTGCGCCGCCCAGTTCATGGTCGTGCTGGACGTGTCGGTGGTGAACGTCGCGCTGCCCGCGATCCAGTCCGCGCTCGGCTTCGGCGACGCCGGCCTGCCGTGGGTCGCGGGCGCCTACACGCTGGCGTTCGCGGGCTTCCTGCTGTCCGGCGGCCGGCTCGCCGACCTGCGCGGAGCGGGCCGTGTGTTCACCGCCGGGATCGCGCTGTTCTCGGTGGCGAGCCTGGCCGGCGGGCTGGCCGCCGACCCGGGCCTGCTGATCGCCGCACGGGCGGGGCAGGGCCTCGGCGCGGCGGTGCTCGCCCCCGCGACCCTGACGATCCTCACCACGCGCTTCCCCGAGGGGCCGCGCCGGACGCGCGCCCTCGCGACCTGGACGGCGGTGAGCCTGGCGGGCGGCGCGGCCGGCAACCTCGTCGGCGGCGCCCTGGCCGACCTGTTCTCCTGGCGCGCGATCCTGCTGGTCAACGTGCCGATCGGGGCGGTCGCGATCGTCCTGGCGCGGCGGCTGCCGGCCGGGGAGCGGCGGGCCGGGCGGCTCCACCTGCCCGGCGCCGCGTCCGCGACGGCCGGGCTGGCCCTGCTCGCCTACGGCCTCATGCAGGCCGGCCCGCGCGGCTGGGACGACCCGGTGACCGCCGGCGCGCTCGCGGCGTCCGTCGCGCTGCTCGCGGCGTTCGCGCTGGTCGAGACGCGGCGGGCCGCCGTCCCGCTGCTCCCGCCGCGCCTGCTCCGGCTGCGCGCGGTGTCGGCCGGGAACGCGATCATGTTGCTGACCGGCGCCTGCTTCCAGGTGCCGATGTGGTACTTCCTCACCCTCTACATGCAGGACGTCCTGCAGCTGTCGGCGCTGCGCACCGGGCTCGGGTTCCTCCCGCACACCCTGCTCACGATGATCGTCGGATTGCGCGTCACGCCGTGGCTCATGCGCCGGCTGGACGACCGGACGCTGATCGCCGCCGGGGCGCTGATCGCCGCGGGCGGGTTCCTCTGGCAGAGCACGGCGACCGCCGCGAGCGGGTACGCCGGCGGCGTGCTCGGTCCCGCCGTGCTGATGTCGGCCGGCGGCGGACTGCTCAACACGCCGCTGACCACGACCGTGACCTCGGGCGTCCCCGCGGCGGACGCGGGCGCCGCGTCCGGGCTGATGAACACCGCGAAGCAGGCGGGCGGCGCGCTCGGCCTCGCCGCGCTGACCGCCGCCACCGCCGGCCACGGCGGCACCGCCCGCGCTCTCGCCGGCGCCTGCGGCCACGCGTTTCTGATCATGGCGGTGACGCTGGGGGCCGTGGCGGTGCTGTCCCTCACGCTCCCCGCGCGGCGCGACGCCGCCTGACGCCGAGTTTGCCCATCTCAGGGCATAGACCCGATCTCCCCGGAGAAGTCGTCATTGACGCGACTACATGGTCTTCGACGGAACGGGGGCGAGCGTGAACGCCAAACGCAGGCGGAGTTCGGCGGGACCCTACTGGCCCATGCTGGTGGGGCTGATCGCGACCGGCTTCCTGCTCTACGTGTGGGTGTGGGCGTCGACGCAGGGCGGGCCGCCCTTCTGACGGATCCCGCGCCCTCGGCCCGGACCCGGACGGCCCGCCATGCACTCAGCCCATGCCGGGCCATCCCCGCCTGGACGCGACCAGCCGCGTGACCGTGCCGCGGGCCCGCTCCATCGGCGTCATCCGGCGCGGGCGCAGCGCCCGGTACGCCGCATACGTCCCGGCGGCACCGAGCGCGGCGGCGCCCGCTCCGGCGCCGAGTGTGAAGCCGACGCGGGCGGCACGCCTGCCGAGCGGCGGCGCCGGCTTGCGGTTGCTTCCGGCCTTCTCCGGCTTGCCGGTGACCGGACGGTTCCCCTGCTCGCGCGCGAGCCGCATGAGCTGGGCGATGTGCAGTGCCTGCCGCCCGGTCTTCGCGTCCTCGATCTGCGTCTTGCAGGAGAAGCCGTTCGCCACGATCGCCGTGCTGTCGTCGGCGTCGCGGACGGCGGGCAGCAGCGCCTGCTCGCCGCAGTCCATCGAGATGTCGTACTTGCCGTTCTCGAAGCCCCACGAGCCGGCCAGGCCGCAGCAGCCGCCCGAGAGGCTCTCGGTCTCCAGCCCCATCTGCTCGAGGATCTTCTGCTCGCTGTCCACGCCGCCGGTCGCCCGGTGGTGGCAGTGCCCCCACAGCAGCGCCTTGCCGCCGCCGCTCAGCTTCGGCGGCGCGATGTCGTACTGGTAGAAGAACTCGGCGAAATGGTGGGAGTTCCTGGCGAGCCGCTTGGCGTCGTCGTCATGCGGCAGCAGCTTGGTCAGCTCGTCCTTGAAGACCGCCAGGCAGCTCGGCTCCATGCCGACGACCGGCGTCCCGGCGCGGACGTGCGGGCGCAGCACGTCCAGCACGTTGTGCAGGTACCGCTCGGCCGTGTCGAGGAAGCCGTAGTCGTAGAGGGGACGGCCGCAGCACACGTGCCCCTCCGGCATGATCACCTGCCAGCCCGCCGCCTCGATCGCCTCCACGCAGGCCACGCCGACGTCGGTGTGGAGGTGGTTGTTGAAGGTGTCGGGGAACAGCACGACCGGCCGGCCGTGCGGGTTCGCGGTGCCGCCGCGCTCGGCGAACCACCGCTGCAGCGTCATCGGCGCGAAGCGCGGCAGCGGGCGGTGCCGGTCGATGCCGCCGGCCAGCTTCGCCAGCCGCGCCAGCCCCGGCGTGTGGGTCGCGAGGTTCGCGATCTCCGGCATGCGGGACGCGAGCCGGGCGGCCTGGTCGATGAAGCCGAACGCGTAGGCGTAGCGCGGGCGCCACCGCCGCGCCGACTTGTAGTGGTGGTACAGGAACTCCGACTTGTAGGTCGGCATGTCCACGTTGACCGGGCAGTCGCTGGTGCAGCCCTTGCACGCCAGGCACAGGTCGAGGGACTCGGCGACCTCCTTGGACTGCCAGCCGTCGGTGATCGCCTCGCCCTGCAGCATCTCGAACAGCAGCCGGGCCCGGCCGCGCGTGGTGTGCTTCTCCTCGCGGGTGACCTGGTAGCTCGGGCACATCGTGGTGGACGCCTGCGGGACGCGGCACTTGCCGACGCCGACGCAGCGCAGCGCGGCGTGCGCGAAGTCGCCGCCGTCCTCGGTGTAGGCGAACTTCACCTCCGGGCGCGGCGGGTTGTAGCCGGTGCCGAGCTTGAGGTTCTCGTCCATCTTGTAGGCGTCGACGACCTTGCCGGGATTCATCTTGGCGTCCGGGTCCCAGATGCGCTTGAACTCGCGCATCGCCTGGATCAGCTCCGGGCCGAACTGCTTCTCCAGCAGCTCGCCGCGCTGCTGCCCGTCGCCGTGCTCGCCGGACACCGACCCGCCGTAGGAGGTGACGAGGTCCGCGGCGTCCTCCATGAACGCGCGGTAGGTGGCCAGGCCGTCGGCGGTGCGCAGGTCGAAGCTCATCCGCGAGTGGATGCAGCCCTGCGCGAGGTGCCCGTACATGGCGCCGTCGATGCCGTGCTGGTCCATCACCTTGCGGAGCGCCCGCACGTACTCGCCGGTCTTGGACGGCGGGACGGCCGAGTCCTCCCAGCCGGGCCAGTGGTCCTTGCCGGGCGGGAACGCGGTGGAGCCGAGGCCGGCCTCGCGGATCGTCCACAGGTCCTGGCTGGTGCCGCCCTCCTGCTCGCTCTTCTTCAGCAGGACGCGGTCGCGGTCATAGCCCTTCTCCTCCACCAGCCATTGCACGAACCGCTCCGCCTGCCCGACCGACTCCTCCTCGGTGTCGGCGCCGAACTGGACCAGCAGCCACGCGCCGCCCCCCTGCCGGGGCAGCTCCTCGAGGTCGGACAGGTTCTTGTCCTGCATCTGCTGGTCGTTGATCAGCTTGCGGTCGAGCGCCTCCAGCCCGATCGGGCGGAACTTCTCGATCATCTCGCCGGTGTGCTCGGCGGCGTCCGCGAGGTCCTCGTACTCGACCACGACCAGCGTGCGCTCCAGCATCGCCGGGGTGAGCAGCAGGACGGCCTGCAGCGCGGTCGCGCAGGTGCTCTCGGTGCCGACCAGGGCGCGCGCGACGTTGAAGCCCCGCTCCGGCAGCAGCTCGTCCAGGTTGAACCCGGAGACGCGGCGCGGCACCTCCTCCACCGACTTGAAGCCCGCGCGGATCGCGTCGGCGTAGCGGTCGCGCAGGTCGCGCAGCGCCGCGTAGATCTCGCCCTTGCGGCCGCCCGCCGCGATGATGTCGTCGAGCTGGTCCTCCTCGTTGACGCCCACCCAGAACCGGTCGCCGCCGTAGGTGACGACCTCCAGCGCGTGGACGTTGTCGGACGTCCGCGGGCCCGGCCCGTACAGCTGCGACTGCACCGAGTGGATGCCGCAGGAGTTGTTGCCGATGTTGCCGCCGATCACGCACCGCGAGTGCGAGGACGGGTCCGGCCCGAACACCAGCCCCGCCTTCTCGCCGGTATGCCGGTTCAGCTCCTCGTTGATGACGCCGGGCTCGCAGGTGACGCGGCCGTTCTTCTCGTCCAGCTCGCCGATGCGGGTGAGGTACTTGGAGTGGTCGATCACGACCGCGTAGTTGACCGTCTCGCCGGACAGGCTCGTCCCGCCGCCCCGGTTCAGCACCGGCGCGCCGTACTCCTTGCAGATCCGGTGGACGGCCACCACGTCGTCCAGCGTCTTCGGGACGACGACGCCGATCGGGACCTGCCGGTAGTTCGAGGCGTCGTTGGCGTACAGCGCGCGGGCCCCGTCGTCGAAGCGGACCTCGCCGTCGACGGCCTTCTCCAGCTCCTTCGCCAGCCTCCCGACCGCGATGACCTGGCTGCCACGCGGCGGCCCGGGCATCGAGGGAACCGTCTTCGCCGGCACCTGCATGGTCGCGGACCGCGTGCGTGCCATCTGCGTCGTCCTCGCTTTCGTCGTTCGTTGGCCGGGGGGGCGGGTGGGGCTCAGCCGCCGTGCACCCGGTACTTGCCGGCGTCCGCCCACTTGACGTCCAGGCCGAGGCCGGGACGGTCGGCGGCGGGCCGCAGCGCGCCGCCCTCGGGGCTGAGCGTTCCGTCGAAGACCAGGTGCTCGAAGCGCACGTGGTCGTGGAAGTACTCCAGGTGGCGCAGCCTTTCGACGGCGCAGAACGCGTGCGCCGACACGGCCGGGGCGCAGTGCGCCGACAGGCCGATCTGCCGGACCGCGGAAAGGCCCGCGACCTGCAGCAGCCCGGTGACGCCGCCGCAGCGGGTGACGTCGGCCTGCAGGCAGTCGACGGACGGGCCGTCCAGCAGGTCCGCGAAGTCCTTCAGCACGAACCCGTACTCGCCGGCGGCGACCTCCAGCCGTCCCGGCCCGTGCTCGCGGACGAGCCGCAGGCCCTCGGTGTCGTCGGAGCTGACCGGCTCCTCGAACCAGCGCACGTCCCATTCCTCGGCCAGCCGGCGCGCCCAGTACAGGGCGTCCTTGCGGGTCAGCGCGCCGTTGGAGTCGACGTACAGGTCGGGGCCGCGGCCGATCGCCTCGCGGACGGCGGTGAGCCGGCGCGGGTCGTCCTCCTGGGAGCGGGAGATCTTCAGCTTGACGCGCGGGATGCCCTGCTCCACCCAGCCGGCGAGCTGCCCGGTGAGCCGGTCGAGCGGGTAGTTGGTGAACCCGCCGCTGCCGTACACCGGGACGTGGTCGTGGAAGCTCGGCAGCACCTGGAACAGCGGCCGGTCCAGCAGCCGGGCCTTCAGGTCCCACAGCGCGATGTCGACCGCCGACACCGCCATGGCGCCGACGCCGGGGCGGCCGGCGTTGCGGATCGCGGCGAACATCCGGTGCCACGCGGCGGCCGGGGCGAGCGCGTCCGCGCCCTTCACCAGGGAGGCGAACTTCGACTCGATGAGCGTCGCCACGGCGGTGCTGCCGTAGGTGTAGCCGATCCCGGTCCGCCCGCCCGCGCTCGCCTCGACCAGCACCATGGTCGTCGACTCCCAGCGCAGGGTGCCGTCCTCCTCGGCGCCGTCCGGACCGTCCGTCGGCAGCTCGAAGGCGTGGACCGCGATGCCGTCGACGGGGATCCCGCTTCCCGTGCTCATCGCCGCTCCCCCTCTCGTCTGCCTCTAAGTACCGCCGGAGGCGGCGGCGAAACGATCCGGCCGTCCGGAAGGCGCTCCCTGTTTGCCTTCCCCTTCCTCGGGGACGTGGCGAGTGGACGACACGCGCATCGACCGACATCCGATCGACCGACATCTGGGAGAGATCATGGGGCAGCAGGTAGCCGACTACGTGCTCGAGCGGCTGCGCGAATGGGGCATCGAGCGGGTCTTCGGATACCCGGGCGACGGCATCAACGGGATGCTCGGCGCGTTCGACCGCGCCAAGGGCCATCCGGAGTTCATCCAGACCCGGCACGAGGAGATGGCCGCCTTCATGGCCTGCGCCCACGCCAAGTTCACCGGCGAGGTCGGGGTGTGCACCGCGACGTCCGGGCCGGGCGCGATCCACCTGCTGAACGGCCTGTACGACGCCAAGCTCGACCACCAGCCCGTCGTCGCGATCATCGGCCAGCAGAAGCGGCTGTCCCAGGGCACGCACTACCAGCAGGAAGTGGCGCTGGAGAACCTGTTCGCGGACGTGTCGGAGTTCGTGCAGATCTGCATGGCGCCCGGGCAGGTCCGGCACGTCATCGACCGCGCGTTCAAGACGGCGCTGACGACCCGCAGCGTCGCCACGATCATCATCCCGGAGGACATCCAGGAGAGCGAGGCCGTCCCGTCGCCGCCGAAGGAGCACGGCTCGGTCTACTCCAGCGTCGGCTGGAGCCAGCCGCGGATGCTGCCCAACAAGGAGGAGCTGCGCAAGGCAGCCGACATCCTCAACGAGGGCAAGAAGGTCGCGATGCTGATCGGGCAGGGCGCGGCCAACGCGGAGGCGGAGGTCATCGAGACCGCCGAGCTGCTCGGCGCGGGCATCGCCAAGGCGCTGCTCGGCCGCGAGGTCGTCCCGGACGACCTGCCGTTCGTCACCGGCCCGATCGGGCTGCTCGGCTCCAAGGCCAGCGACGAGATGATCATGAACTGCGACGTGCTGTTCATGATCGGGACCAGCTTCCCCTACGCCGAGTGGCTACCGGACGAGGGCAGCTGCAAGGGCGTCGAGATCGACATCGACGGACGGATGATCGGCATCCGCTATCCCATGGACGCCCACGTCGTCGGCGACGCCAAGGAGACGCTCAAGGAGCTCATCCCGCTGCTGAACCGCAAGAAGGACCACTCCTGGCGCGACCAGATCGAGGAGAACGTCCGCACCTGGAACACGGTGATGGAGAAGCGGGCGAAGCAGTCCTTCGGCGGGAAGATCAACCCGCAGGCGGTCGCGCACGAGCTGTCCCCGCTGCTGCCGGACGGCTCGATCCTCACCGCCGACTCCGGCTCGGCCACCAACTGGTGGGCCCGGCACATCAAGCTCCGCGACGGCATGCGGGCCTCGCTGTCGGGCACGCTCGCGACGATGGGGCCCGGCGTCCCGTACGCGATCGCGGCCCGGTTCGCCTACCCGGACCGTCCGGTGATCTGCTTCGTCGGCGACGGCGCGTTCCAGATGAACGGCATGAACGAGATGCTCACCGTCAAGCGGTACGCCGACCGGATGGCGGGCTCCCCGCCGCTGATCTTCTGCGTGTTCAACAACCAGGACCTCAACCAGGTCACCTGGGAGCAGCGCGCGATGGGCGGCGACCCCAAGTACCCCGGCTCGCAGACGATCCCCGACTTCCCGTACGCCAAGTACGCCGAGCTGGCGGGGCTGAAGGGCATCTACTGCGACGAGCCGAAGAAGGTCACCGACGCCTGGAAGCAGGCGCTGTCCAGCGACCGCCCGGTCGTGCTGGAGTTCGTGGTGGACAACGAGATCGCCCCGATCCCGCCGCACATCATGAGCGACCAGGCCAAGAAGGCCGTGAAGGCCGGCATCAAGGACCCGCAGAAGTTCGGCATCGCCGAGCGCGGCTTCCGGCAGAAGCTCACCGACATGTACGAGAACCTCCCGGGCCGCAAGCACTGACCGCCCGAGCCCGTCGAGTTGCGGCGTGTCGTCGTTATGGCTCGTGCCATAACGACGACACGCCGCAACTCAATGAAGGGTGGCGAGGTGGGCGAAGGCGACTGTGTTGTCTCGGTAGTGGCGGGTGGTGCGGTCGAACTCGCCGCCGCAGGTGATGAGCCGTAGGGACGGGCCGGGCGTGTCGGCGTAGACCGCCCTTGTCGGGAAGGCGTCCTTGGGGAACCGGCGGACGGCGTCGACGGTGAACACCGCGGTCGTGCCGTCCGCGCGCCGCACCAGGACGCGCCCGCCGGGCCGCAGCCGCCCCAGCCGGAAGAACACCGACGGTCCTGCGGCGGAGTCGAGGTGCCCCTCGATGACCGCGGTGCCTTCCTCCCCCGGCGTGACGGAACCGGTGTACCAGGCGGGCTCGTCCTCGTGCGGGGGCTGCAGGGTGCCGTCGGGGCGCAGGCCGGCGCGGGCGACGCGGGCGTGGACGCCGAGCGCCGGGATCGTGAGCCGGGTGGGCGGCGCGGCGGGCAGCGCGGGTGCGCCGGCCGGGCCCGGCTTCTTCGGCGGAGCCCAGGTGCGCGGCGTGGCCGGCGCCTGCGGTGCCGGGTCGCGGTGCCCGATGACCGTCGTCGTCACGGCGGCGATCCCGCAGGTGGCCGCCGCCAGACCCAAGACCAGGGCCTGACGGTCGCCGCGCGCTACTGCAATGATCTTCATGCGGGCCGGTACGCCGCCCGGTCCCGCCGCCGGACGAGCAGGACGCGCGCCAGCGCCCCGGCGCCCGCGAGGCCCGCGCCCGTACCGAACAGCCACGCGCCCGTCGCGTGATCGGTGACCGCGGTGGTGCCGGCGCCCGCTCCGGCACCACCCACCGGCATGGCCTTGAGCACACCGCACAGCGCGGGCGAGGTCACGGCCAGCGGCAGCGACGGCACCAGCTCGCTCTTCTCCTTCTGCGCCTTGCGGCTCAGCGTCTTCGGGTCGTCCCCGCGCACCACCACGACCGCGATGCCCTTGCGCAGCGACGCCACGGCGGCCGGGCTCAGGGTGATGGTCCGCCGGTAGTGCACGCTCGGCCCCTTCGGGGCGATCGTCAGGTCGGTGCCCGCCTGCGGGGTCACGCCGCCCCGCACCGACAGGGTCGTCTGGATCGGGCCGTAGGACGGCTGCCCCTCAACCGTGCTGACCACGCCGTCGCCGTTCTTGTCGGCGGACATCCCCGGGCACATGCCCCGGGCACCGCCGTGGATGTGCTGGAGGTGCGGATACGGCTTGCCGTTGAGCTTCCCGGCCAGCCCGGAGTAGTGCTCGGTGATGGTCGCGGTGGCGCCGCGCAGCCGCAGCCTCAGCCACCCCGACCCGGTCTGGTGGTTCAGCGGACGCAGCTTCGCCTGGTAGGTGACGGTGCCCGCCGCGGCCGGGTCCGATGCGGCCGACGACGCCGCGGCGGATGACGCGGCGGCCGGTACCGCCAGCGCCAGGCCCACCGCACCGCCGGCCACCAGCGCCACCGTCCCGACACGCGACCGTTCCGAGCCTCTTCTCCGCATTCCTGCCCTTTCCTCCGTGCCGCGCATCGCTCGCTTTCCGCAAGGTGACTGCCCTGGCGGAAATCGCACTAATGCGCGCCCGGCGCACGGGTAGGGCAAAATCCGCTACGGCCGTCCGGCGGTCTGCGTCTCCTCGATCCAGTGGAGGGCTTCGGCCTGGAAAGGGACCTCGGCTTCGAGCTGGCAGAGCACGCCGATCCCGACGCCGAGGGCGCGCTGGGCGTGCACGGCACCGGGCGGGAACGCCATGCTGAGCCCCACCGGCATCGACGCGGTAATGCCCTTCAGCGCGTCCCGCAGGTAGGCCGCGTCGAACCGGAACGTCTCGGCGAACGCGGGCGCGCCCGAGCGCAGGAACAGCTCCCGCAGCCGCGCCTCGTCGGCCCGCACGTCCGGACGCAGGAAGCCCGCGCGGCGGAGGGCGTCGGCCATGCCGGCGCCGGGGTCGAGGGCGGCGAGGTGGACGTCCATCCACCGCTCCAACGGCGTCGGGGCGCCCGGCCGATGGCGGTAGACCGCGCCGAAGTCCAGGACGCCGAGGCGGCCGTCGTCGAGCAGCCGGAAGTTGCCCGGGTGCGGATCGCCGTGCATCATCCCGGCGCGGGCGATGGCGGAGAACATCAGCCGGGTGAGCAGCAGGCCCGCCCGGTCGCGTTCCGGTTGCCCGCCCGCCTCGATGACGTGCGCGAGGGGCGCCCCGCCGATCCACTCCGACACCAGGACCCGGCCGCGCTGCAGCAGCACGTCCGGGACGGCGAAGTCGGGATCGTCCAGGTAGGCGGCCCGGAACCCGCGTTGGGCCGCGGCCTCCGCGGTGTAGTCGAGTTCCTCGGCGAGCCGGTCCATCAGCTCGGTGGCGAGGGCGCGGCCGTCCAGCTCCGGCGTCAGCATCGCGGTGAACATCCGCATCGCGAGGACGACGGCGTCGCGGTCGCCGAGCAGCTCGTCCCGCGCGTCCGGGTACTGGATCTTCACCGCGACGTCCCCGCCGCCGTCGGCCCACCGCGCCCGGTGCACCTGGCCGAGGGACGCGGCGGCGGCCGTGTCCATGTCGAACGAGGCGAACAGCTCGCGCCAGCCGGGGCCCACGTCCTCGCCCATGACGCGCTCCACCGTCTCGGCGGGCTCCGGGCGGACGGACTCCTGCAGCGCCGCCAGCCGCCCCCGGTACACCGCCGACACCTTCGGCGGCATCACCGTCTCGTAGACCGACAGGACCTGGCCGAACTTCAGCACCCCGCCGCGCAGCCCGCCGAGCACCTCGACGAGCTGGTCCGCGGTGCGTTCGTGCAGGTCGAGCGCGGACTCGTCGGTCAGCCGGCCGAGCGCCCGCAGGCCGCCCGCCCACGCGAGCCGGCGCGCGGCGCCGAGCGGCACCGCCGACAGCCGCGCCATCCTGGAGATCGATCGCATCCTCATGCCGCCAGCGTCACCGCCGCGCGCCCGCCGCCGCATCGGACGGCGGTCGCCGATCCGGCTATGACCGCGGTCGTGGTGCCACTGCGACCGCGGGCCGATGACGGGCCGCCACGCGCTCCTTAGGATCGACGCCATGCGACGGGTCAGGGCCTTCTTCCTCGGCAACCCGCCGCCGTGGCCCGTGCTGCGCTTCTTCGGCTGCGTGGGCGTCGCATGGGCCCTGCTCGCCGTCGCCCTGTCGCCCTCCCCCGCCGCCCGGACCGTGGTGGTCGCCGCCTACATCGCTTTGTGGGCGTACCAGGCGGCGCTGCCGTGGCGCATCCCGTCCGTTCTCGTGCCGTGGACGGTCCTCGGCGTGCTTCTGCTGCTCGCCGCGGCGCCGTCCGCGAGCGATCTCGGAGGCTTCCGGCCTTTCCCGTTCGCCGAGGGCTCCTACGCCGACGGCGCGCTCGCCGTCGCGACCGCCCCGGCCTGGGCGCACCTCGCGATCCTCGCGCGGACCCGCGACCTCGCCTGGTGCGCCCCCGCCGCGCTCGCCGTCGCCCCCGCCCGCCACCTGGCCGCCGGTGGGCTGCCGCTGTGGCCCGCCTGGCTGCTGTGGGGCACCGGGTTCCTGCTGCTCGGGCTGGCCTTCCGGCTGCACGCCGCGCTGTACGAGGCGCGGCTGCGGCTCGACCGGGAGGCCGTCGCCGAGGAGCGCCGCAAGATCGCCCGCGAGGTGCACGACCTCGTCGGGCACGGCCTCGGCGTCGTGCTGCTGAACATCGGCGCGGCCCGGCTCGCCACCGCGCGCGGTGACGCGCCCGCCGCACTCGCCGCGCTGGAGGAGGCCGAGCGGGTCGGGCGGCGCGGGGTCCGGGACGTCCACCAGGGCCTCGTGCTGCTGCGCGACCCGGCCCCGGCGGACCGCCCGATCGCCCCGCCGCCGCCCACCGCCGAGGACATCGCCGCGCTCGTCGCCGAGCTGCGCGCCGGCGGGCTGGCCGTGGACCTCAGCACGCGCGGCGACCTGGCGTCCGTCGACCCGGCGGTCGGGCTGGCGCTGTACCGCGTCGTGCAGGAGGCGCTGGCGAACACCGCCCGGCACGCGCCCGGCTCATCCGCCGCGGTCGCCGTCGGCGGTGACGGCCCGCTCGCGCTGGTCACCGTCACCGACGACGGCGCCCCGCCCGGCGCGG